>JBAYVY010000043.1:0-15539 GCA_041674345.1 Phycisphaeraceae bacterium
GAACCAGGACCAGTACGGTCAACAGGGCGGGACGCATGGCACAAGCTCCTTGATGGGAACAGACGATATGGTAACGCGATTGAGTGACATGGGAAAGCGTGATAAACTGCCATGCGAATCACAATCACTTCAATCTTTTGCGCGTTCCTGCGCTTAGGCGCCTGATTGGGGGTATCTGACGGTTGGTGACGGCGATGGTCGGGCGATTCGCTTTGTTCGGTGTCATCATCGGTCAGTGACCAGACATGATCCGCCAGGCCGGCGGCCATCGCGGGGGTGCGGGGTTGCCAGCGGCCATCGCCCTTCGCGGCGGCAAGGTCGTGACGATCCCGCACGTCGAGGACCGCAGCACGATAAATATTGTCAATCGCATTCATGGGGGAAAGTGATACAAAGCCGTGACCGGTGGTCGCGTTCTTCGTCCACGGCGTGCGATCGTTTCTCCACGATTACACATCGTCGCAAGACCGCCACCACCGGTGGCGGCTTTGTTGCAGACCCAGGTCCGGCTTTTGCCGCCTGAACTATTGGGCGACAATTTTCGCTGGCCACTTGCCGTCGAAGTCAATGAATATTTTGCCCCAGCCGGGTTTAGAAAATTCAAAACCCTCAATAAGGTGTGTTTCACCCAAGATCATGGCGCGACCATGAGTGTCCGTCAGATAGACCCGGTAATGGGAAGGCATCATCGACGCATCGAACGGCTGCACACTTATGCCAGTCATGGGTTTGCCGTGTCGATCAACGACATACACATAATGAATGGGGCGAACGAATATCATCGTTGCCGCGACAATCCCCGCCGCCAAAACAGAAAAGAGAACCATGCTTATTAACAAAATACGAGCATGCTTCTTATTCATATTCGGATACTCCGTAAGCCGGAATCCAACGGCCCGTTGAAACAAGCCGCCTCACGCCGTCGCGGTTTCCGCCCGGAGTTTTTGCGGTAATTCCCATGTACCGTGCTGCCCGCACCAGTGTTGCAGATATTTCCAGTCCAGTGCCTCGTGCGTTTGCACGATCAGCACGCCTTTGACATCTTCGATGTCTTTGACTCGCCTGCCCTGTTTGCTCCAGCGCAGTTTGGTGATGATGACATCCTCGGGAGTGGGGACGAACACGGACCTGCCGCCGACTTGCCCGGTGACGCGGCGTTACGAAATCCGCATCCTGTATGCTGCGGGGGATCGCATAGCAATTGACGGAAAATGAACCGACCACCATGTAGGGGATGTGCAGTTCGACCAATACGTCAATGACGGTTATGGCGATATTTTCACTGTTCATCATGACTCCCCGGCGGATGATGATGCGGTTTGATTTTCCAGCATTCGTCCGATTCGCAGCCGGCGACGCAATTCGCTGCGCACCTTCAGATCGTCGGCATCCGGGAACTGATGCCGAATACCGGCTTCGGCAAACATGCACGCGAAATCGAACAGATCGGCACCGGCCGGAAACCTTTGCTCGAAAGTCATCTATCGGGCGCGCTGCACCTTTTCAGCGAAAATGGCGTCAATGAGTTCGCGTATCGGCTCCATCGTTTTCACCAACAAATCATAGTACCTGTGCGCCATCGTTCCACAACGTCGTCACGCCGTCGCGGCTTGGGCTTGCGCCTTGACCGGCATCAGCCAGCGTTTGGTGATCTGCTCGGCGGGCACGTCGGGGTGCGCATGTTTGATCGCGGCGGCGACCAGGCCCATGAACATCGGCTGGGGACGCAGCGGGCGGCTGGTCAGTTCGGGGTGATATTGCGAACCGATGAAATAAGGATGCACACTCGTCGGCAACTCCAATATCTGCATGATCGGATGTTGCGGATGGCGACCGGAGAAGACCAGCCCGCTCTGTGTCAGACGGTCGATGTATTGCGGATCGACTTCGTAACGATGACGGAAACGCTCGCGGATGGTGAATGCGGATTTCGTGCCCCCGCCCCCGGAAGTGCCGGGCTTGTCAGCATAGAGGAATGATGCGAGCGTATCGGGACTGACGAGGACTTCCTTGCCGCCGAGACGCATGTTTCCGCCGAGTCCTTCGATTTTTTTCTGTTCGGGCAGGATGTCGATGACCGGATGCGTGGCCTTGGGATTGAACTCGGTGCTGGCGGCCCCGGTCAGGCCGCAGACGTTGCGCGCGAATTCGATGACGGCCATCTGGAAGCCCAGACAGATGCCCAGGTAGGGCAGGAGATGTTCGCGGCAGTATTGGACGCAGGCGATTTTGCCTTCGGTGCCCCGCACGCCGAACCCGCCGGGCACGATGATGGCGTCCAGCCCGTCGAGCATTTGCGAGACGGCGGCGTGATCGGCCTCGTCGATTTTGGTGGTGTCGATCCAGTGAATGTCGATTTTGGCCGAGAGATGCGCGCCGCAATGTTCGAGTGATTTTTCGATGGAGGCATAGGCGTCGCGCAGCGCGGCATACTTGCCGGTCAGTCCGACTTTGACGGAGTATTTGCGATCGCCGGTGAGGAGATTGACGTAATTGGCCCACTGTCGTCTGGCTCTGTCCTCCATCATGGGTTTGACCCGGCCGTGCATGTCGAGGATGGAAAGGATTTCGATGTCGAGACCTTCCTGGTGCATGGATTCGGGGATGGAATAGATGGACTCGCGGTCGTGCATGGAGAAGACGCGGCGCATGGGGACGTTGGAGAACATCGCGATTTTTTCGCGGATTTTTTCGGTGGCTTCGTTGCGTGCGCGGCAGGCGATGACGTGGGGCTGGATGCCGACTTCCATGAGGCGTTTGATGCCGAGTTGCGCGGCCTTGGACTTCTGCTCGCCGAGTGTTTGCGGCTCGATGATGTAGGTCAGCGCGACGAAACAGACCGAGCCGGGGCCTTCCTCGAACGCCAGTTCGCGGAGGGCCTCGATGTAGAAGCCGTTCTCGAAGTCGCCGACGGTTCCGCCGACTTCGACGAAGATGACGTCGGCATTCTGGCGGACGGCGAGTGTGCGGAGCAGGTGTTTCACTTCGCCGGTGACGTGCGGGATCATCTGGACATCGCGTCCGAGGTATTTGCCCATGCGTTCGCGTTCGAGGACGCGTTTATAGATTTGGCCGGAGGTGGTGAAGTTGTCGCCGGTGAGATTTTGATCGAGCATTCGCTCGTAGGTTCCCAGGTCCATGTCGGTTTCCATGCCGTCGTCGAGGACGAACACTTCGCCGTGGCGGTAGGGATTGAGCGTGCCGGAGTCGAGGTTGAGGTAGCCCTCCATTTTGATGGGGGCGACGTTGAAGCCCTTGTCCTTGAGCAGTTTCGCCAGGGAGCTGGAGAAGATGCCCTTGCCCAGGCCGCTCATGACGGTGCCGAACACCGCGACATATTTATGCCGTCCGCGCACGTAACCTTCGGGCATGGGGGAGTAAAACTCGGTTTCGATGTTGGAGTGACCGGCGGCCGCCAGGATGTCGTTTTCTTCGATGGGCATATCTTACTGTAACACGCCGGGGCATGGGGAAGCAAGAGGGGGAAAGGAATGTTCAATCTGCGATATGCAATGTGCGATGTGATGCTCAGTGCGACGCCCGCTCAACCGGCACAGGCCGGGAAGGAGCTTGCCTTCAACGCCTTCCCCGGATGGCCCTTGCATCCGGGTATGATTTCGATATGATATCACATTGATATGGACCGCATTCGGCGGCTCCGCCGCGAAAGGAAGGTGACTCCGTGGACAACCCGAAGCTTCAAACCCATCAGGAACGAACGGTCAGAGTGTTCAGCGGCTGGCCCATGCTGTTGATCGACATGGCCCTGTTGCTCGGCAGCATCGCCTCGCTCATTTACGCCATCGCGGCGGGTGCCGTTCACTACGGGCATCCCATCTGGATCATGCTCATTCTCGCCGTTCTCGGCGTGATCCTCAGTATCATCCTCATGCCCGGCTTCTTCACGCTCCAACCCAACGAAGCCCGCGTACTCGTCCTCTTCGGTGATTACCGCGGCACCATCCGCACGAGCGGTTTCCACTGGGGCAACCCCTTTTATGCCAACAACGCCAAGCACGAATCCATAAGCGATCGGATGCGCGCCGCACAGGCGCGCCAAGCGAGCAATCGGCATGACAATGACAATGCGCCGACCCAATCGCCCAGCCGCTTTCGCGTTTCCCTTCGCATCCGCAACATGAACAGCGATGTGCTGAAGGTCAACGACCGGCGGGGCAACCCCATCGAGATCGCGGCGGTCATCGTCTGGCGCGTCCACGACACCGCCCAGGCCATGTTCGATGTCGATGACTACGAAAATTACATCCGCATCCAGAGCGAATCGGCGATCCGCCACCTGGCCAGCGCATATGCCTACGATCACGGCGAGGAAAACGAAACGACGCTGCGTGACGGCGTGGATGAAGTGTCGGCCGCGCTGTGCAAGGAATTGCAGGATCGTTTGAGCCGCGCCGGGGTGATCGTTGAGGAATCGCGTCTGACGCATCTGGCGTACGCGCCGGAGATCGCGCAGGCGATGTTGCGGCGTCAGCAGGCGGAAGCCGTGATCGCCGCGAGGCAGAAGATCGTGCATGGCGCGGTGAGCATGGTGGAAATGGCGCTGCACGACCTGGCGGAGAAAAACGTGATTGCGCTGGACGATGAACGCAAAGCCGCGATGGTGAGCAACCTGATGGTCGTACTCTGCGCGGAAAGCGAAGTCCACCCCGTCATCAACACCGGAACACTGTACACTTGATAGTGAATGGTGGTTGGTGGTTAGTGGATGGAACAAACCACAAACCACTAACCACTAACCACCCCCATGGCTGAACGCAAGACATTTCTGTTGCGCATCGACCCGGCGCTCTGGAAGGAACTGGAGCGATGGAGCGCGGCGGAACTGCGCAGCGTCAACGCGCAGATCGAATACGTGTTGAGGCAGGCGGTGAACAAACGCAAAGGGACGACGGGCGCGGCGGATGCCGAGCCGCCGCGTTCACGGGGGCAGTAATGCGCATCGCACTTTGAAATCGCCGGGGAGATCGGCGATTGGTGAAACAACCCGAACCGGGGGCGGAACAGTGCGGCGAGTTCGGCGATGACGGTCGGGGGAAGGGGGTGAGCGGTGATTATTCGCGATTGCTTACCACGACGGCGGAAATCGCAGCCCTTGGCGAAGATCGTGACGGCGAGCGCTACCAGGAGCACCACACCAATCCCCACCGTTATGCGCCTGAACGTCAGGTTTGCCACCTTTTCCAATGAAAATAGTCATGCGCGGATGACGCTGGCAAGTTTGATTCACAGCCGTGTCCACAGGTATTGACGCACAGGCAGGATGAATGTTTCAGATCGTTCAGGCAACTGAATGGAAGTGTTTGCGGATGACCCAACACGCGGCATCACATGACCTTCGCGCCTTCCGCTAAGCGCCGGGGGGGGTGACGGCAAGGGCGCAAAGTTTGCCGATCACTGGCAATGTTTGCGCCCCCGCCCCCGGAAGTTGGGGGCCGGCGATGAGCCGCACTGAGCACGGGCGAAGGAAAAACGTCGTGTTTTCACGGGGAATTGCACTGATTTTATCGGCTCAAATAAAAAACTTCCGGGGGGGGGCACGGCTCTTGCGATGGTTTGGGCGTGTGAGTCCGCGTACACGGATTTGCGACACCAGGTGCAGGAGGCACAACGTGTCGAACGGTTGGAAAGACATCTTGGCAAGGTCCGGCGACGAGAACCTCGGCGCGACGCTGATCCGATTGGCGAGACAAGCCGCCGCGCTGCGCCAGTATCAAACCGCCTTCGCAATCGCCAACGATGGAAGCAAATGGGGTCGGACCCCATTGACTTCCCCAAGCGGCAGTGATGGATCGGCTGGAGCCGGTCCCGACTCGTGGGTTCCCGTCCTCACGGACGACGTTCGCAGGGAGGTGGACGCATGAACTACGGTCTGTATATCTCCGCCACAGGCGTCCTGACGAACATGCACCGGCAGGACGTCCTGGCCAACAACCTGGCCAACGCGCAGACGGTCGGCTTCAAGCAGAACCTCGCCGCGTTCAACCAGCGATTGCCCGAATCGCAGGAAGACCCCGCCGGTTTCGACCTGGCCAACGACCTGCTCGACAAACTCGGCGGCGGCCTGACCGCCCATGCGGCGCTGACCGACCTGTCCGCCGGTTCCCTCCAGAACACCGGTAACGCCCTGGACCTGGCCATCGACGGCCAGGGCTTTTTCACCATACAAAACAAGCTGCCCGACGGTTCGATCACCACCGCCCTGACACGCGACGGACGTTTCACCCTCTCGCAGGACGGCCAATTGCTCACCACCGTCGGCGGACACGGCGTCCTCGACTCTTCCGGCCAGCCCATCCGCGTGGACCCGTCTGTTCCTCTGACCGTCGATGAAACCGGCCGGCTCTCGCAAAACAACCAGACCGTCGGCCAACTCCAGGTCGCCACCGTCGATCCGCAATCCCCGCTGAATCATCTGGGTCAGGGCATGTACGAAGCGTCCGCCAACTTGCAGACCAACAACTTCCGGGGGCGGATTCAGCAGGGGTTTATTGAGCAATCGAATGTTGATTCGGTGCGCGAGATGGTGGAGTTGATCCAGACCACGCGGGCTGTGAACGACAACGCCACGATGATCCGCTACCAGGATTCGCTGATGGACAAAGCGGTCAATGTGCTTGGACGAGTCGCGTGAGAGTGGCGAGTAGTGAGTAGTGCGTTTAGCGGGTGACGCGCAGCGTCCCCAGTTCCCGAAACTCGAAACCCGAAACTGAATCATGGCCACCACCGCACTCCACACCGCAGCCACCGGCATGAACGCGATCTCCACGCAGATCGACGTCATCGCCAACAACCTGGCCAACGTCAATACCGTCGGCTTCAAGGGTTCCAGGGTCAACTTTGAAGACCTGCTCTACCAAACCCAGGCGCAGCCCGGCACGGAAAACGCCAACGGCGATCAGCGGCCCGCCGGCGTGCAGGTCGGCCTGGGCGTCCGCGTCGCCAACACCGATTTCAACTTCAATCAGGGTTCCCCCATCGACACCGGCCAGCCCCTCGATCTCTACATCGAAGGCAACGGCTTCTTCTCCGTCGATATCCTCGACAACCAGGGAGCCACCATCGGCTACACCCGTGCCGGCAACTTCTTCATCAACTCCGAAGGCGACATGGTTCTCGGCAATTCCTCCGGCCCCAAACTCATCCCCAACATCAACATCCCCTCCGACGCCATCACCATCGACATCAGCGAGGACGGCATCGTCAGCGTCATCCAACCCGGCAGCGCCACCCCCACGCAGGTTGGCCAGATCACCCTCACCAGCTTCATCAACCACAAAGGCCTCAAAGCCGTCGGGGCCAACATCTTCATCGAAACAAACTCCTCCGGCCCGCCCATCGAAGCCAACCCCGGCGAGAACGGCATGGGCATCTTCAAACAGGGCTTCCTCGAAGGGTCCAACGTCGATCCGGTGAAAGAACTCGTCGAACTCATCAAGGCCCAACGCGCCTTTGAACTGAACAGCCAGTCCATCCAGGCCGCCGACCAATCCCTCCAGGTCGTCGCCAATCTCCGCCGCTGATTGAACTGAACCAATGACCCGACAGCCGAACAACACGATGTTCCCCCGAAGCCCCAGGATGCGATGTACCCATCGCTTCCTGGGGATCGGCGCCGTCCTGTTCATCTTGCTCATCCCCGCCTCCATTCGCGCCGACACCATCCTCCTTCACGACGGTTCATCCATCCGCGACGATGCCGTCGCGCTCGGCGACATCGCCGACCTCGAAGGCCCCGATGCGATCGCCCTGGCCGATGTGTCGCTCGGTTCGCTCAACGCCGCCGGTTCCGCCGGTTCCGCCGGTTCCGGGGGTTCCGGGGGTTCCGGGGGTTCCGGGGGTTCCGGGGGTTCCGGGGGTTCCCGCACGTTCACCCTCGCGGAAATCCGGGCCGCGCTTGATGCACGACACATCAACTGGGGCAAGATCGACCTGCGGGGTCCGACGCGATTGACCGTTCGCCGCGTGATATCCGATCAGACGAAAACCAGCGACATTGCCCAGGCCAATCCCATCGCCACGATCAACGCCGATGCCCCCGTGATCGGCCGCACGCTTCGCCAACTCATCACCGAACGCATTCAGCGGCAGGCGCAGCCGGGCGATGAGGCGCTGCGTATCAACTGTCAGGACGCCGATGCCGCCGGATGGTCGATGACCGACGCGGAATATCGTTTCGAGATCGAACCCGTCGCCCGTCAGACGCTTGGCCGCGTTCCTTTCAATGTCCGCTGCTACAAACACGATCAGCTTGACAGTGTGCAGCACCTGACCGTCGATGTCGCCCGCAAGTCACAGGTCGTCGTCACCTCCCGCCAGCTTCAGCGGGGCCGGATTCTCGTCCCCGCCGATCTGATCCTGCAAACCCACTGGCTCGACAGCGACCGCGTCCAGCCCGTGACCGATCTTCAAACCGCCGTCGGCCAATCCACCACCCGGCTGATCCGTGCCGACGCGATCCTGCAAACCGACGACATCGCCCCCCGCCTGCTGGTCGAGCGGGGCCAGCTTGTCACCGTGCGGGCCGTCAGCGGCGGCATCGTCGTCAAGTTCACCGCCCGCGCTTCCGAAGACGGCTCCGCCGGCCAGACCATCACCGCCGCCAACCCCCGCACACGCGAAACCTACACCGTCCGCGTCACCGGCCCCCAGGAAACCGAAATGCAAATCTCGTCCCCGAAAGAAGACGTGAAATGAAATACGCACTCATTCCATCCATCGTCCTTTGTCTCGCCGCGTTCGCCTTGGCGCAGAGTTCCTCGCTCTATCTCGCCGAGCCGCGCACCAAGGCCAACCCCGAAGGCAAAAGCGTCAATCCCTACATGCAGGCCAATTCCTACCTGGCCGTCACGCTCCCCCAGCCCCGTCTGTTCAACGTCCATGATCTGGTCACCATCGTCGTCCGTGAATCGTCCAGCGCCACCATCGATGGCGAACTGGACACCCAGAAGGAATCCAAGTTTGACGCCGAACTCACCGCGATGGTCGATATCAAACAACTGCTGACCGATCTGCGGCTCGCCCCCTCCGCGCTCAATGCCGGTAATCCGAAAGTCGGCCTCGAAGTCAAACCCGAATTCAACGGCACCGGCACTTACGACCGCAAGGATGTGCTGACCACCCGCCTGACCGCCGAGGTCGTCGATGTCAAACCCAACGGCATCCTCTCCCTCCAGGCCCGCACCTACATGGCCAACGATGACGAGAAGCTCACCCTCACGCTCACCGGCTACTGCCGCGCCGAGGACATCACCGCCGACAACACCGTCCTCAGCACGCAGATGTACGACCTGCGCCTCAGCAAACAACACCACGGCGAAATCCGCGAAGTTTCCAGGAAAGGCCTGCTGACCAAGGCGCTGGAGTTGTTGTTCAACTTCTAACCCCCCGGAAGTAGCGAGTAGTGAGTAGCGAGTAGCGAGTTTAGCGGGTGACGCGCAGCGTCCCGTCCCCGAAAGCAAAACAGCATGAAAACAGCACAACAGAACATGAACAAACCAACGTCGCCGACCCATCCCCGGTCGTCGCATGTTCTGCTGCCTTGCTGTCTTGCTGTTCTGCTGTCCCTGGCCGCCCCGGCCGGCGCAGTGCAGGTGCAGGACATGGTCCGTCTCAAGGGCACTGAATCCAGCAAGCTCGTCGGCATGGGGCTGGTGGTCGGACTCAAAGGCACCGGCGACGGCGGCAAGTTCACCCCCGCCATGCGCCCCCTGGCCGCGATGATGCAACGACTCATGGACCCCAACGTCGTCGCCACCGAACTGAAGGATGTCAAAAACGTCGCCATCGTCACCCTTACCGCCAAGCTGCCCGCCGGCACCGTCCGCGAAGGCGACACCGTTGACATTCAGATCGCCAGCATCGGGGCCGCGTCTTCCCTCAAGGGCGGCCGGTTGTTTATGACCCCGCTCTACGGCCCGATCCCCGGCTCGCCCGTGTACGCCTTCGCCGACGGCGCCATCGAAATCGAAAACGACACCGTCCCGACCGTCGGCCTGGTCAAACGCGGCGCGACCCTCACCAAGGACATCATCGCCCGCAACCTCGACCCCTTCGGCCGCATCACACTGGTCATCGACGAACCCAACGCCACCTGGCCGATGGCGAACACCATCGCCACGCTCATCAACGATCTGATGTCGCCGGACGCCGCGCCGATCGCGCAGGCGGTCGATCCAAAAAACGTCGTCGTGCAGGTGCCGCCGGCCCAGCAGTCCAACCCCGCGCCGTTCATCTCGCAACTGCTGGAAATCCACCTGGATTCCACGCTGGTTCGCACCGAGGCACGCGTCGTCATCAACAGCCGCACCGGCACGATCGTGATGACCGGCGACGTGGAGATTTCGCCGGTGGTCGTCAGCCACAAGGGACTGACGATCACGACGATCACCCCGCCGCCGGTGCCGAACGCCAACAACCCGGCCATCGACCAGCAGCCGTTCCTCGCCCTGGACCCGGCGCATCGCGGGGGCGCAAAACTTGCCGATCTGATGGCGGCGATGAACCAGTTGAAGGTGCCTCCGGAAGATCGCATCGAAATCATCAAGGAAATCCATCGTTCCGGGAAACTGCACGCGAAACTCGTGCTGGAGGATTGACGCGACGTGAATCTGTCAGCCGTGAACAACCCGACGCTTTCGACGAAGAACGTGCTGTCAATCGCGCAGCCGGCGGATGTCAGCGACCGGTTCGCGGCGCTGATGCGCCGTTCGCAATCGGGCGGCCCGACCCCGCGGGTCGAACAGGCGGCCAGACAGTTGGTGGGCTTGGCGCTGTTCAAGCCGCTGCTGGAACAGGCCCGCCAAAGCCCGTTCAAAACCGACCTTTTTCACGGCGGGGCCGGCGAGGATGCGTTCGCGGGCCAGTTGGATCAACTGCTGGCCGACCGCATGGCGCAGCGACCGGATTACCCGCTGGTGAAGGCGATTGTCCGCCAGTTCTCGCAACAGGCCAAGGCGGTGGACACGCATGGATAAGCAACAGATCAACAAGATGGAGCAACACCTGCGCGATCTGCTGGCCGAGCATGACGGGCTGCTGATGCTGCTGAAACGCAAGCACGAAGCGGTGCGGCAGGCGAAGCCCGGCGTGGTCGAGGATTGCACGATGCGGGAGAACGCCCACGTCCAGCGCATCGGGCGGATCGAGAAGGATCGCCAGCAATTACTGGCGGCGATGAGTCCGGCGGGATTGGGGCGGTTTTTGAAGTTGTCGGAGATCGCCGCGCTGGCCGACGAGCCGCAACGCTCGCATCTGCTGGTTCTGGCATCGCAATTGCGGTTGCGGATGACGGAGATCAGGGAAATCGGCCAGGTGACGAAGCAAACGATGGAAAGTCTGCTCAAACATATGCAGGGCATGGTGCAGATGATCGTGCAAACCGTCGGCGGCGGCGGCACGTACAGCCGGCGCGGGCGCGTGACCCAGCCGGCGAAACTCAGCAGCTTTTCCGCGGTGGCGTGAACAATGATCCAGATTTTTTTTCAACACAAGAGGACACGGAGTTCACAGAGAAGAATGGAATGGGGAATCTGAAATGGCTTTCTCTGTGTCCTCTGTGTTTCATTCCGGGATGAGGAGTTCGTGACGTGTCTTTGAATGCGGCGCTGAACATCGGTCGAAGCGGACTGGCGGCAAGCCAGGCCGCTATCACCGTCGCCGGCAACAACCTCGCCAACTCCGCCAACGGCGCGTACACCCGACAGTCCCCCAATCTCGTCGCCGGCACCGACGTGCAGGTCTCGCCCGGCATCTTCATCGGCACCGGCGTCACGCTGCAAAACATCATCCGCAACGTCGATAACGCCCTGAACGACCGCCTCCGTGCCGCCGTCGCCGACCAGTCCGGCTCGCAGGCGCGGCTGGACCTGCTCAGCCAGATCGAATCCATCGAAGCCGAACTGTCCGACACCAGTTTGTCCGGCAAACTCAACGACTTCTTCAACACCTTCAGCGAACTGGCGAACAATCCCTCGGACGCCTCGCTGCGTTCGCTGGTCACGCAACAGGGTTCGGCGCTGTCCGGCCAGATTCAGTCGATGCGCAACGACATGATCCAGGCACGCAATCAACTGGACGACCAGATTCGCGGCTCGGTCAACCAGGTCAATTCGCTGCTGGAACAGATCGCCACGCTCAACGGCAAGATCGTCACCGCCGAGGCCGGGGCCGGCGGCGCCAACGGCATGCGCGACCAACGCGACCAACTCATCGACCAGGTCAGCGAATACATCGACGTTTCCACCATCAACCAGTCCAGCGGCTCGACCGATGTGTTCCTCAACGGCATTCCGCTGGTCGCCGGCGGAACCAGTCGCGGCGTCACCGTCGATTACGCCACCAGCACCGACACCAGCGAACTGAATCTCCAACTCCGCGTCGCCGATGACGGCACGTTCCTCACCGCGAATTCCGGCTCCATCGGCGCGATGATGACCGCCCGCGACACCGACATGCTCCCGGCCATCGCCGCGCTGGACGATTTTTCCGCCGCGCTGATCTGGCAGGTCAACCGCGTCCATTCACAGGGTGCCGGTTCGACGCTGTTCGATTCGCTGACCAGCGCATCGGTCGTGACCGATCCGGCGGCGTCGCTGACCAGCGGCGCGTCGGGGTTGGACTTCGCGCCGTCGCACGGTTCGTTCGACATTTATGTCACGCAGAAATCGACCGGCACGGCGACGGCGACGCGCATCAATGTCGATGGCGACGGCATCGGCGGGCCGGACTCGTCGCTGAATGACATCGCCGCGCAGCTGAACGCCGTGGGCAACCTCAGCGCGACGGTCACGGCGGACGGGCATCTGCGAATCACCAGCGATTCGGGCGACTTCCAGTTCAGTTTCGCCGCCGATTCATCGGGCTTTCTCGCGGCCCTGGGCCTGAACACCTATTTCACCGGCCACAACGCGACGGACATCGCGGTGAACGACACGCTGCTCGGCGATCCGACGAAACTGGCGACCGGCGCGAATCGCACGGCGGGCGACAACGGCACGGCGCTGGCGATCGCCGCGCTGCGCAGCACGCCGCTGGATGAACTGGGCGGGCTGTCGCTGCCGCAGATGTGGACGCAGCACGTCGAGGATTTCGCCGTGCGGACCAGCCAGGCCAAGCTGTCCGTGCAGAGCGATCAGTCGGTCGTCGATTCGCTGACCAGCCAGAAGCAGTCGATCTCCGGCGTGAGCGTGGACGAGGAATCAATCAACCTCATGGCCTACCAGCGCGCGTATCAGGCCTCGGCACGATTCATCACGGTGGTGAATCAGATGATGGACACACTGATGACGATGGTGCAATAGCGTGAAAGGGCTTGCGGCTTGCGAGTCGGGCTGCAAGACGCAGGACGCAAGCCGCAAGACGAAACACTATGTCAAGCATTCCTTCCAACCTGGCGCGAGTCAGCAGCACGCTGGTCAACAGCATTCTGCTGAACAATCTCAACCGGTCCAGCACCGACCTGGTGGAGTTGCAGGAGCAGTTATCGACCGGCAAGCGCGTCAACCGCCCCAGCGACGACGCCTCGGTCGTCAGCGGCATCTCCCTGATGAACCGCACCCTGGCGCTCTACGATCAGCAGCTTTCCAACCTCTCGCAGGCGCAAATCGCCCTGGGCAACACCGACCAGTCGCTCAGCGACACCACGACCCTCATCCAGTCCGCTTCGACCATCGCCAGTTCACAGGTCGGCATCGGCTCCACCGCCGAAACCCGCGCCAACCAGGCCCAGGTCATCGTCTCCCAGATCAACGAACTGCTCAACATCGCCAACCGGCAGATCAACGGCATCTACCTGTTCGGAGGCGATCAATCGACCGTCGCGCCCTTCAGCGAATTCAACGGCGGCATCCGCTACACCGGCTCCACCGAAGACCTTCAGGCCGACCTGGGTTATCTCAGTTCGCTGGGCATCAACGTCAACGGCGACGACGCGCTGGGCGCGCTGTCGGGCCGGATCAACAGCAGCGTCGATCTCGATCCGCAGGCGACGAGCACGACACGACTGAACGATGTCAACGGCGCACGCGGTCGGGGCGTGACGCTCGGCTCGGTCACGCTCAACGTCGATGGCGCCGCGGTCACGGTCGATCTGCGAGGCAGCGACAACCTCGGCGACATCACCCTCCGCCTCAACGATGCGATCAACAACCTTGATCCGACCGCCGGTTCGCTCAACATTTCCGGCGGCGGCCTGGCGCTGACCGCCAACGCCACGCATCAAATCAGCGTCAGCGACATCGGCACGGGCATTGTCGCCGCCGATCTGGGCATCGGCATCACCGCCGACGCATCACTGTCGGGTGTTCCGATCACCACTTCCGGCGCAGACCTCGATCCGAAACTCACCGCGCTGACCACGCTCGCCTCGCTGGGCGCGGCGGTCGATTTCACCGGCGGGCTGAAAGTCACGCAGGGCGGCACGACAAGCATCATCGACTTCTCCAGTGCGACCACCGTGCAGGATTTGATCAACGCCGCGGCCAACAGCGGGCTGGGCGTCCGCATGACGATCAGCGCCGACGGCAAATCGCTGTCGCTGGTCAACGAAGTCAGCGGATTGGATATGAGCGTCGGCGAAAACGCCGGCGGAACCACCGCCGCCGACCTGGGCCTGCGAACGCTCGACACCACCACGTCGCTGAGCGATCTGAACTTCGGCAAGGGCGTCGAAACCGTCACCGGGACGGACTTCCGCATTCACACGCACGACGGCAGCGACATTGATGTCGATCTGGCCAACGCCACGACCGTGCAGGACGTGCTGGCGGCGATCAACGCGGCGGGCGGGGGGTCGGTCACGGCCGCGCTGGCCGCCGACGGCAACGGCATCGTGCTCACCGACACGACCGCCGGCGCCGATGCGTTCACGACCAGCGAACTCAACGGCTCGCACACCGCCGAGCAACTGGGCCTGCTGGCCAATGCCGGGGCGGGCGGCACGATCACCGGTTCCGATGTCGGACAGGTGCGAGTCGAAAGCGTCCTGACGCATCTGATGATGCTGCGTGACGGGCTGACCAACGACGACGCGCGGCTGATTACGGACGCGGGATCGAAACTTTCGACCGACGGCAATTCGGTGACCAGCGCGCGGGCCGACGTGGGCGTGCGCGAACGGCTGGCCAGCGATCTGACTTCACGATTGAGCGATCAGAAACTCGGTGCCCAGTCGCTGCTGAGCACCATGCAGGACGCGGACTACAACGAAGTGGTGTCCAAGTTCGTGCTGGCGCAACAGCAGATGGAAGGCGCTTTACTGGCGGGACAGAAAATGCTCTCTCTGTCCCTGCTGGATTTCTTGCAGTGACGCGTGTCACTGCCGCCCGGACGACCACCGGCTCGGTCGCCCGGACGCAGACAGGATGTCGCCCCCCGATTTTCGGGGGTCATCCAGGATGGATGAGCCGGCACAATGAGGTGCGTCATGCAAATCATGACCTCACGGTTCGGACAGGTGGATGTGGATGACCAGCGGGTCATCGAGTTCTCCCGCGGCCTGCTGGGATTCCCCAAGTACCGCA
>JBAYVY010000044.1:0-14752 GCA_041674345.1 Phycisphaeraceae bacterium
AGTTCGATTTGGGCGCAGAATTGGTTGAACCAGGCGGTGGAACCGGTGGGGGAAGCGGATTTGAATTGGCGCAGGAAATCGGCAATTTTCGTGTTCGTGAGATCGCTAAGCCGCAAGCGGCAGGAGGGAGACGACTCATCTGACGGGGTTTTGAGTTCGACTTTGACGATGGGGGCGTGGTTGGATTTGAAGTCGAGATCGACGTTGCAGCGGTCGGCGATGCGGGAGGTGTTGGCGAGTGCTTCGTCGCCGGCGGTGTCGAGGTAGCCGCGGAAGATATCCGCCATTTGTTTGGGACTTTTGACGAAGACCTGGGGCGGGTATTTCATTCGGGCCGGGTCGTTTTTGGTTTTTCCGGTGGAGATGCAGACGAGGGAATCGTGAGCGTCGTAGTCTTCTTCGAGGAGGAAGTGGGAGTCGTTGTCGCAGACCAGGGGGATGTCGAGTTGGCGTGCGAGTTTGACGAGGAGGGGGTTGATGCGGTTTTGTTCATCAACGTGATGTTGGAGTTCGATGAAGAAACAAGGTTGTCCATCGGCGTTGGGCGGGAAGGTTTTTTTATGCCAGAGGGCTTCTTCGAGGGCGGCGTTCCAGTGGATTTTGTCTTTGTTTTTGTGGAACTCGGTGAGGTGGTGAGCGATGGAGGAGCCGAGGTGGCCATTGATGGCGATGAGACCGGCGGACCACTGGGCGAGTGTGGATTTATCCATTCGGGGCTTGTAGTAGAAGCCGCGGAGGTAGGCGTCGGAGGAGAGTTTGAGGAGGTTGTGCCAGCCGGTGGGATTTTCGGCGAGGAGGACGAGATGGAACCCGCCGTCGGCGATGCCGGTGTAGGTTTTGTCGGTGCGGTCTTTGGGGGCGACGTAGGCCTCGATTCCGAGGATGGGTTTGATGCCGGCCGCTTTGGCGGTGTTGTAGAACTTGACAGCGCCGTGGAGGTTTCCGTGGTCGGTGACGGCGACGGCGTTCATGCCGAGTGATTTGACGTGCGCGATGAGTTTGTCGATGCGGTTGGCGCCGTCGAGGAGGGAATACTCGCTGTGGAGGTGGAGGTGTGTGTAGGTTGGGGTATTGGTATCAGCCATCCGTGGCGAGCTCCGGGCCGGTGTTCGGCGGTGAGGGGTGGAACTTGTGTGTGTGTGATGCGATGTGATAGTGTATCGCGCGATATTGGAATGAGAAGAGGAAGTTTTGGGGAATTGCGGGTCGCCACGGTCTGCCGCCTAAGAAGGCGTCATCCCGTGCTTGGAAGAGCGGTGTGTGTGGGTGAAAAAAGAAGGATTTGCAAGATGGTTGATACATTGCCGTTATGGGAATCCGGGAGTGTGAATGATGTGGAGACGTTGGGGGTGAGGCCGCATTTGGAGGTGTATTGGGGGGTGAGGCGTCCGGAGGGCAAGCCGCAAGCGGCGGTGGTGGTGTTGCCGGGCGGGGGATATGGAACGCGGGCGCCGCATGAGGGTTCGCCGTTCGCGCAGTTGTTCGCGGCGCACGGGATCACGGCGTTCGTGTGCCACTATCGTGTGTTGCCGCACCGTTGGCCGGCGAGTTACGCGGATGCGGCGCGGGCGATCCGGTTGGTGCGGAGCAAGGCGAAGGAACTGAACATTGACCCGGAGCGTGTGGGGCTGATGGGATTCAGCGCGGGGGGGCATTGCGCGTGTACGGTGGGGACGCAGCCGGAGTTGCATCATGATGCGCATGATGATTGGGTGGGGAAATACAGCGCCAGGCCGCAGCGGTTGATACTGGGGTATCCGGTGGTGTCGTTCGTGACGAATCCGCATCAGGGATCGTGCAACAATCTGCTGGGCGAGAACGCGACGGAGGAACAGCGTCGGCGGTTTTCCAACGAACTGCATGTGACGAAGGAAAATCCGGCGACGTTCATCTTTCACACGGCGGATGACGGGGCGGTGCCGGTGGAGAACTCGCTGAATTACGCGGCGGCGTGCAGCCGGGTGAAGGTGTCCTGCGAGTTGCACGTGTATGCCAGCGGACCGCACGGGGTGGGCATGGCGCTGAACCAGACGGGGTTGAAGGGATGGACGGGGTTGATGATGGATTGGATGAAGGATTGGTGGGCGATGTGAGAGAGGGGCTGGGGATTAGGGGCTGGGGGTGGGGATTGCTAAGCCGCAAGCGGCGATCAGGGACGGGGGAAGGCGGCGGTGAGGGCGGCGAGGGTTTCGTCGTCGGCGGCCAAGCGGCGGGTTTGTCGCAGTTCGGCGGGGGTGGCGCGATGGTGAACCAGAGCGGTGAATGCGTCGATGTCGAGACGGATGTGGCCGGTGCCGCCGCGCTGGACGGTGGGTTTGCCGTTGCGGATCGACAGGACGTATCGACCGGAGGCGGAAGAATTTCTGATTTCTGATTTCTGATTTCTGATTGGGTGGGAGGGTGTTTCTGTCTTCTCATCGCTCATCGCTCGTCGCTCATCGCTTTCACTTCCGGGGACACTTCCGGGGGCGGGGGCGGGGGCGGGGTGAATGTCGAAGTGCAGTTCGACGAACACGGGGGGATAGGCGCGATTCATCAGCGCGGCGTGAACATCGGCGATGGGCGGATCGTTCGCGGTCATCATGTCATGCCTGTTGCGCGATGCAGTCAATGACGACATCGGCGAGTGTGTTCAGTTGATCGTCGGTGATGGCCAAGGGAGGCATGAGGACGATGACATCGCCGAGGGGACGGATGATGACGCCGCGCTCGCGGGCGGCGAGACAGATGTCGTAGCCCAAACGGCGTGAACTTCCGGGGATAAAACTTCCGGGGGATTCGCCGAAGTCACCGAGTGAACTTCCGCCGTGCGACTCCCCGCCCGCTGAAGCGGGCGGGCCGAGTTCGATGCCGATCATCAGGCCGCGCTGGCGCACGTCCTTGACGATGGCGAACTTCCGGGGGTCGCGCAGCGCATCAAGTCGGCGGGCGAGCAGTTCGGCTTTACGGTGGACCTGGGCGACCACGTCGTTTTGTTCAAACAAGTCGAGCGATGCGATCGCCGCGGCGCAGGCCAACGGATTGCCCGTGTAGGTGTGGCCGTGGTAGAGCGTTTTGAACTCGTGCAGTTCGCCCTCGAAACTCGCGGCGATTTCATCGGTCGCCAATGTCGCGGCCAGAGGCAGGTATCCGCCGGTGATGCCCTTGCCCAGACACAAAATGTCGGGCTGCACGTTTTCATGATCGCATGCGAACATCCGCCCGGTGCGGCCGAAACCCGTGGCCACTTCATCGGCGATCAGCAGCGTGCCGAACTTGCGACAGAGCGCTTCGACCCCCGGCAGATAACCATCGGGCTGCATGACCATCCCCGCCGCGCCCTGCACGAGCGGTTCGATGATGACGCCGGCACAGTGTTCGCCGAGTTCGTCGAGCTTGGCTTCAAGGGCGTCGAGCGCTTCATTCACAGCCAGTTCGCATGCGATGGGGTCTTCGAGAGGCCAGATTCTGGGACGCTGCGCGTCACCCGCTAAACATTGGACGCGCGGCGGATCGACGAACTCGGTGTGGAAAATCATCGAACGATACGGACGATGAAACAACTCGCTGTAACCGATGGACATGGCGCCGGTGGTGTCGCCGTGGTACGCGCCGCTCATCGCGATGAACGTGGCACGCCCCGGCTGACCCCGGTGATACCAATGACCGATCGTCATTTTGAAAGCGACCTCGGTGGCGGTGGCCCCGGCGTCGGAATAGAAGACTTTGGTAAGAAGGGACTGGGAGGGGGAGGGAAGGGAATAAGGGAATAAGGGAATAAGGGATTGAGAGAAAGAGGCGGAGCCGATGCTTGCCTCGTCCCTTATTCCCTCATTCCCCAATTCCCTTCTTCCCTCACTCCCTAATTTCCTCATTCCCTTTGCCTTTCCCCCCGGCGCGATCGCGCACAATCTCGCCGCCAGTTCGATGGCGGTTGGATGTGACAGGCCCAGCAGTGTGGTGTGTGCGATGCGGTCGAGTTGATCGCGGATGGCCTGGTCGATTTGCGGCACGCGGTGGCCGT
The DNA here is from genome assembly GCA_041674345.1 of Phycisphaeraceae bacterium. Taxonomy (GTDB): domain Bacteria; phylum Planctomycetota; class Phycisphaerae; order Phycisphaerales; family Zrk34; genus JBAYVY01. The sequence continues at coordinate 4,004 of JBAYVY010000044.1, forward strand.
GGACGTTGCACCAGAGCGAGGACACGCCGTCGATGTATCGCCGACCGGCGGTGTCGATCAGCTCGCAACCCTCGCCGGATTCGATAATCAGCGGGTCGGCCAGCCGCCACTGCCGCATGGGTGTGAACGGATGCCAGACGTGGGCGTGATCGAGCGCAACCAGGCGTTGGGTCGGTGTCGGTGTCGGGGTCATGGGAGAATAGTGTAATGGAATGGGGCTGGGGAGGAGGGGGCTAGGGAATTGTATTTTGCGTACAACTTCCCAAACTGACTCTGCCCCTTCCCCTAGCCCCCAATCCGGTGATTCGGATTCCGATATCCAACTATAAAATCAGACTATTCCCAACTTTGCACTTGCATTTCAAATCCGGGTCGGTTATTATCTTTTCGTTGGCGGGGTTTTGGTCCGGCACCGGCCCCCACCCGACCCGCCACGTTTTCAATCATCCGCCAAGGCCCATCGCCTCAACCGTTGGCAAAAACCTCGACGCGGGAGCATCGGGGTTTTTTGTTGCGCTTCAAAAAAACGCAGCCCCGACCCCCGCGATCCGCCGAAAATTGTCGATAAGAAGAGTAGGAGTCAGGAGTCATGAGTGAAGTTTTGCGAAAGTCCAGTAAGGAGTAAGGGCCCCCGGCGCGCCGAATATAATATCTCCTGTCTCCTTCTTCACGAGGAATCTTCATGCGATACGCAGTCATCATGGCCGGCGGCAGCGGCACCCGGCTCTGGCCGATGAGCACCACGGACCGGCCCAAGCAACTGATCCCCTTCCTCGCCGGTCGCTCGCTGCTCCAAATCTCCATGGACCGGCTCGACGGACTGGTCGATGCCGACCGTCGCTGCGTCTGCGCCGGCGAATCGCATCGCGCCATCATCCTGCAAAATCTTCCGGGGCTGTCCGATGATCGTTACTTCGGCGAACCGATGGGGCGCGACACGCTCAACGCCGTCGGCTTGTCCGCCGCGCTGATCGCCCAACGCGATCCCCATGCCGTCATCGCCACCTTCACCGCCGATCACATCATCGAACCCGTCCCCGTCTTCCAGCGAATCGTCCGCCAGGGCTTTGAACTGGCCGAGCGACATCCCGAATTACTCGTCACGTTCGGCATCCGCCCCACGTTCCCCGCCACCGGCTACGGCTACCTCGAACTGGGCGACGCCATCGAAGGCGAACTTCCGGGAGCGATTCCGGGGGTGATTCCGGGGGTGATTCCGGGGGCGCGCAAGTGTGAAGTGGATTTCGATTTCACCGTTCGCGGCGAACTTCCGGGAGCGATTCCGGGAGCGATTCCGGGGGCGCGCAAGGTCAGACAATTCAGGGAAAAACCCGACGCCCTCACCGCGCAGCAATACCTCGACGCCGGGCCGACACGCTATCTTTGGAACAGCGGCATGTTCATCTGGCACGCCGCGACTTTGCTCCGCTGCATGGAAAAATTCGCGCCGGAAAACTTCCGCGGGCTGATGCGCATCGCCGCCGGCGAACCGATCGCCGCCGTCTATCCGACGTTGCCGAAAATCTCCGTCGATTACGCCGTGATGGAACCCGCCGGCCGGGACAGCGAAGTTTCCGTCGCCACGCTGGCGATGGACCTGACCTGGCTGGACGTCGGAAGCTGGCCGAGTTACGCCAAGGCGCACGACAGCGATGTGGCGGGCAACGCGCGGTCGCACGAAAAATCCCTGCTGCTCGATTGCACCGACACGCTGGCGGTCAGCGAAGACCCCGATCACATCATCGCCGCGGTGGGCGTGAAAAACCTGGTGATCGTGCATACGCCGCGCGCCACGCTCGTCTGCCCCCAAGACCAGGCCGAACGCATCAAGGAACTGCACAAACAAATCGGCGAAAAGTTCGGCAAACAATATCTGTGAAAACGCGCGGGAGAAGGAGACGGAAGGGGGAAGAAAAGGGGATGAGTACATATATTTAGGAATCCTGCCATGATTGAGAGCGTGAAACACCGCGCCGCCGGGTTGTTGTTTTGTGCTTCCGGCCATGCCCCCACCTTGCACGCCCGCCCCCTCGCCGTCAACATATGTACTCATCCCCTTTTCTTCGCCAGTTCAAATGGCATAGTCTTCCGCAAAGATTCGCACTGATCGTGGCGACAGATAGACATTTGAATTTTGCCGAATATCCATCTCCTGGAATTGGTCCTGGCCAACAACCACATGGAGTATCTGCCCATCAGTTGTACGGGCTTCCAGTCGAACTATCGGTCCTGCGGAATGGATGTGTGTCACGACCGCGACAAATGAAGGTTTGCCGTTGGAGCGCGTGGCGACTTCCAATTCATGGGGGCGAACGAAAATGCTTGCCTGACCGGACTGGTTCGCCGCGATTCCCTCCGTCTGCAATCGCAAGTTTCCGACGAGAACTAATCCCTGCTCGATCCGCCCATGGAAGCGATTGACTTCGCCCAGGAAATTCATCACGAACGGTGTACGTGGATGATGGAATACCGCATCGGGCGTCCCTTCCTGTTCAATTCGCCCGGCATTCATGACGACCACGCGATCCGCCACCTCCAACGCCTCATCCTGATCGTGCGTGACGAACAAGCTGGTCACATGAATCTCATCGTGCAATCGCCTCAACCATGCACGCAGCTCTTTTCTCACCTTCGCGTCCAACGCCCCGAACGGCTCATCCAGCAGCAGCACTTTCGGCTCCACCGCAAGAGCACGCGCCAACGCCACGCGCTGACGCTGGCCACCGGAAAGCTGGTGCGGATAGCGACCCGCCAGGCCCTCCAATTGGACCAGCGTCAGCAGTTCATGCACACGCTGGCCGATCTCCAACTTCCGGGGGCGAAACTTCCGGGGGCGGACGCGCAGGCCGAAAGCCACATTTTCAAACACCGTCATGTGACGAAACAGCGCGTAATGCTGAAAGACAAACCCCACGCCGCGTTTGCGCACATGTTGACCGACGACATCTTCGTCGTGGAAGAGAATAGAGCCAGTATCGCCATCGGACTGTTCCAGCCCGGCGATGATGCGCAGCAGCGTCGTTTTGCCCGATCCGCTGGGTCCGAGCAATGCGACCAGTTCGCCGGTGGGTACTTTCAGGTTGACATTGTCCAGCGCGGTGAACGAGCCGAACGTCTTGGTGATGTTGCGTACTTCAATGCTCATGAATCAATTCTCCGGTTGTCCGGTCGAACGGGCGGCGACCGCGATCTGCAGTGCGGTTTTCCACTCCACCAATGTCTTGAGTCCGAGTGTGATCAACGCCAGAATCGCCAGCAGCGACGCGACGGCGAACGCCGCGACGAAGTTGTATTCGTTGTAAAGAATCTCCACATGCAGGGGCATGGTGTTGGTCATGCCGCGAATGTGACCCGATACTACGGACACGGCACCGAACTCACCCATCGCGCGGGCATTGCACAGAATCACGCCGTACAGCAGCGCCCATTTCACATTCGGCAGCGTCACGCGCCAGAACGTTTGCCAGCCAGATGCGCCGAGCGACAAAGCCGCCTGTTCGTCCTCCGTACCCTGTTCCTGCATCAGCGGGATCAACTCGCGTGCCACAAACGGAAACGTCACGAAGATCGTCGCCAGCACAATGCCCGGCACGGCGAAAATAATCTGGATGTCGTGCGCCTTCAGCCACGGCCCCAGCCAGCCCTGCAAGCCGAACATCAGCACATAGATCAAACCGCTGATCACCGGTGACACGGCAAACGGCAGATCGATCAGCGTCATCAGCACGCTTTTTCCGACGAACTGAAACTTGGCGATGGCCCATGCGGCGCACAGGCCGAAGATCAGATTCAGCGGCACGGCGATCCCGGCGGTCAGCAACGTCAGCTTGATGGCTGTCAACGCATCGGGGTCGGCCAATCCCTGCCAGTATGCCGCCCATCCTTTGCGCAACGCTTCGGTAAACACTGCCGCCAGCGGCAGCAGCAGAAACAGGCCGAGGAAAAGCGCCATCACCGCGATCATCGCCAGCCGAATCCACAACGCTTCGGTGGTGGCCGATGAACGGACGCCGTTGCCGCCTGCATGTCGTCGTATGGAAATCGCGCCGGCCATGTTTATACTCCTCGTCCCAATCGCCGACCGCTCCACCACTGAAGCAGGTTGATCGCCAGCAGAAGTCCGAATGAAATCATCAGCATCACCACAGCGATGGCGGTCGCCCCGGCATAGTCATACTGTTCGAGTTTGGTGATGATCAGCAGCGGCGCGATTTCCGTTTTCATCGGCAGGTTGCCGGAGATGAAAACCACGGAGCCGTATTCTCCGATGGCCCGCGCGAACGCCAGTGCGAAACCCGTCAGCAACGCCGGGAACACTGTGGGCAAAATCACCCGCACAAATGTCCGCCAGCGCGTCGCCCCCAATGAACCGGCCGCTTCCTCCGTGTCCTTGTCGAGTTCAATCAATGCCGGCTGAAGTGTGCGAACCACGAACGGCAAGCCGATGAACGTCAGCGCAATCGTCACGCCCACCGGGTCGAACACGGCCTGGATGCCGAACATGTCCAGCCACCGGCCGATCCAGCCGTTTTGTGCGTAAATCGTGGTCAGCGCGATACCCGACACTGCTGTGGGCAATGCGAACGGCAGATCGACCATCGCATCCAGCAATCGCTTGCCGGGAAAGTGATATCGCACCAGCGTCCACGCCACGATAAAGCCGAATAGTGCGTTAATCGCCGCCGCAATGAACGATGCGCCGAAGGACAACCTGAATGATGCGATCACACGCGGATCGCTGGCCGTGTGCCAGAAGTGCCCCCAACCCATCGACACCGATCTGAAAAACAAACTCGACAACGGAAGCAGCACCAGCAGCGACAGGTACAGCATCGCATACCCCATCGTCAGGCCGAAGCCGGGCAGAACACTGCGCTGTTTGAACACAAATCTTCGACTCACCATACACTCCTTGAAAAAGGCAGAACGCGGCGATCAAACCGCGAACCGCTGTCCCCGGAAGCAGGTTCCCCCACCGCAGGGAGAAAACGCACCCGACCCAAGGGTTTCTATTACCCCGGCTGATAAATCTGATCGAAGATTCCGCCGTCGCTGAAATGTGTCTTCTGCGCCTTCTGCCAACCGCCGAACACATCGTCGATGGTGACCAATTCCAGTTTCGGGAACCGCTTCAAATCCCTCGGATCGGCGAAACTTGTGAAAATGGGGCGGTAGTAATGTTTCGCGGCGATCTGCTGGCCCACCGGGGAATACAGATATTCCAGATACGCCTCGGCGACTTCGCGTGTGCCGTGCTGATCGACATTCTTATCAACGACCGTCACCGGCGGTTCGGCAAGAATGCTCAGCGACGGCACGACAATATCAAACTTGTCCGGCCCCAGTTCGTTGACGGCGAGGAACGCCTCGTTCTCCCATGCCAGCAGCACATCGCCAAGCCCGCGTTGAACGAACGTGTTCGTGGAGCCGCGTGCGCCGGAGTCCAGCACGGGCACATTCTTGAACAGCGCCCGGACGAATTCCCGCGCCTTGGCCTGATCGCCCTCATGGTGCTTCAATGCGTAGGCCCACGCCGCCAGGTAATTCCAACGTGCCCCTCCGGAAGTTTTGGGATTGGGGGTGATGACGGAAATGCCCGGCTTCACCAGGTCATCCCAGTCCTTGACGTTCTTGGGATTGCCCTTGCGAACCAGGAACACAATGGTGGACGTGTACGGTGAACTGTGATGCGGCAAACGGCTTTGCCAGTTGTCGGCAATGAGCTTCGCCTTCTCGCCGATGGCGTCGATATCATACGCCAGAGCCAGTGTTACTACGTCTGCTTCCAGTCCGTCGATGACGGCGCGGGCCTGCTTGCCCGACCCGCCATGCGACTGGCGGATCGTGACGATTTGCCCGGTTTTCTGTTTCCAGTAATCGGCGAATGCCCTGTTGAAATCGACGTACAGTTCGCGCGTCGGGTCGTAGGAGGCGTTCAATAACTCGGTCGATTTTTGTGCGAGTGCTGATGAGGAGCCGGTAAGCAGGGCGGCCAGTGCCACGATCAATGTTGCGATCCATGTTTTCATGATTTCATGTCCTTGTTGTTTGTGTGTTGAGTAATAAGTTTCAGAACGACCACTGCAACTGGGCGCGAACGGCGATCTGATCTTTTTCAGTGCTTGCCAGCAATCCGCCGCCGGTGTTGGCTACGGGGACCGGGTCCAGCGCCCATTGCACGTCCACGCTGAATTTGGTGTTGTGCTTGTGGATGTACCAGTTGCCGCCGAGGGTCACGATGCTCAGGGAGTCCGAACCGGTCAGGTTGCCGCTGCCGCCTTGTGTACTCGCGCCGTTATTGCGGTAATACACGCCGTCGAAATCGAGGTATTCATAGCGGGCGAACAGTTCCAGTTTGTCAGGGATGACGAATGTGCCGCCCTGGACGACGAAGCTGTACTGGTCGGCCTGGTCAAGATTCGAGGGCAGACCAGCAGATGAATCGTTCACATCGAAATGTTGGCCGTAGAACGCCGCGAACAGATTGAACCCTGCGTACTCGGCGGAAATATCGGCGGTATATTTGAAGATGTCCGGCGTGTTGGTCCCGCCCCCGCCGTTGCCCCGTTCGTAACCGCCGGCCACGCCGAGCAACACGCCCGGTTTGTCCTTTGACCAACTCGAAAAATCGCTGAACTGTTTCCAGTCACCCGCCAGCAGGAATTCGGCCCGGCCCGCCAATGCGAAGTCGCTCCGATCAGCGGTGAATTCGCTGTTCTGAGTGTATGAACCATCGTAGAACGTGAGCGACGGATGGAACCATTGGCCGTCGTAGGTCAGTTCCGCACCTTGGGCATAATCGATGGTGAAGTAATCCGATGCGTATGTGCGTTCCACTGCAAGTTGCCGAACACTGCTGACGTTTTCTTCGCGCAGAAACAGCGGCTTGAATTGCCCGATTTTCACGTTCCAGTCTTCGGCCAGGTCGTAGCCAAGGTAGGCGTACTCCAGCCCTACGTTGCCGGTGCTGCGGTCCGCATTGATTCGCAACCGGTAGGTTAGCTTCGGATCATACGCATGGCCCCGAAAGTCCAGACGCGCCCGTCGAATTTGAAAACCGTTGGTGTCGTCATCGGTGGCAGGCGTGTCATCTTGAAGGTGATTGTAGATGTAGCGGATCTGCGCCTCGGCCGCGACGGTCAGCAGGAAGTTGCCATCTTCTGACGCCAGGAAGAAGTTCTTGCCGTTGTGACCGGCGGTGACGGCGGAGTCGAGCAGCGAGGCGCGTGTGTCTGCATCGGACAGAACCTCGCGCACCAGGGATTTGATTTCCTCGGCACGCCGCTGGGTCATCCATCCTTTCTCGTCCTTGCTTTCCAGCGTTCCCAGTCGCTGCTGTTGTTGTTCGATCAAGCTCTGTTGCTTCTGAACCTGCTGACGAAGCAATTCCAGTTCCGATGCGGAGCTTCCGCCCGACGAAGCCAAGGTGTCTGCCGATGCATTGACAAGCGGGAGAGCGATGGCGGCGGGCAAAATCCAATGTGCGAGTGTGTTGAGTCGCATTGCTTGCTTTCTCGTATTTGCCGATGCTCTCCGGTGGTCCAGTCGATTTCGGTTATTTTTCAAGTCGTGTGGCTGCGTGGTCCGCTCGCCCAATCACATCGTTGAACGTATTAATGTCCCTGCCCGGGCTGATCTCCTCCTTTCGCGGTTGCGGGGTACTCCAATCGTGTGCGTTCGGTGAAGTCCACCTGGACGACGCGTCCATCGTGAACGGTCAGTTGGATCGTGCCGTAACGAAGCGATTGCATCTTATGAGCGACAAGGTTCGCCCAAGGCGCGGCAGCGGGATTTCCAACGGGACGAGTCATAAGATTGCTTTCGTGTCGTTTTAGATCGTCACATGGGTCGCATCACGCGGTTCTTTGCCGACGAAGTCGAACAGGGGCGTGGACAGATAGCGTTCGCCGGTGCTGGCGGCGATGGCGACGATGGTTTTGCCGCGGTTTTCTGACCGTTCGGCGAGGCGTGCGGCGACAGCCAGCGTTGCGCCGGTGCTGATGCCGCCGAGAATGCCTTCTTCTTTGGCCAGTCGTCGTCCCCAGACGAATGCTTCATCGCTGGTGACTTGTTCGACGCCGCTCAGCAACGACACATCGAGGTTCTTGGGGATGAAACCAGCGCCAATGCCCTGAATCTTATGAGAACCCGACGCGCCACCCGAAAGCACGGGCGACTCGGCGGGCTCGACGGCAATGGCCTGCACTTGCGGCTTGTAACGTCGCAGATAGCGTGTGGTGCCGGTGATGGTTCCCCCCGTACCGACGCCTGCGATGAAGATGTCCACTTCGCCGGCGGTGTCGGTCCAGATTTCCGGGCCGGTGGTTTCCTCGTGGATTTTCGGATTGGCGGGATTGTCGAATTGCTGGGGCGACCAGGCGTTGGGGGTGGCTTCCAGCAACTCGGCGGCGCGAGCGATGGCACCCTTCATGCCGAGCTTGCCTGGGGTAAGGACCAGTTCCGCTCCGAGTGCCCGCAGCAGCGTTCGCCGCTCCTGGCTCATGGTGTCGGGCATGGTGAGGGTGAGCTTGTAACCGCGCTGCGCGGCGATGAACGCCAGCGCGATGCCGGTGTTGCCGCTGGTCGGTTCGATGATGTGGCTGTCGGGATGGAGAATGCCGTCACGTTCGGCGGCTTCGATCATGGCGCGTCCGATGCGGTCTTTCACGCTGGACAGCGGATTGAAGAATTCCAGCTTCAGAAGCACACGGGCGTGCTGCGTGGGAACAACCTTGTTCACCAGCACCAGCGGTGTATTGCCGATGGTGGTGGCGATGTTGGGATAATTGACTCCGCGAGGCATGGTGATCTCCAATCGAGGTTTCCAGAAGTTGCAGCCACGGGGCGTTAATCAACTGCCATGCCAAACGCATCACAGGTCGGCGAGTCTGTGTTTTTCGCCGAAAAATGCGGCCCGCATCCGACTCTGCGAACTCGGCCGTTAAATATGGTGGAAAAATCCGTGACTAATCACGACTTACCCGGTACATATGCTAGAATTGATCCGATGGATCGCTATCAGGACATGTTGATCAACGCCTGGCGGGAAAGTTGCCGTTACATCGACATTCGTGAGTCGTTGGACACTATCACACGTTTGCTGGCGCGACGGATTCCACTGCGTGAGCTGATCGTGGCGGACTGCGACACGCAGCGGCAGTCAGTCGAAATCATCTCGTCGTCCGCCGGGTTGCCCGCGATGCGCACGAAAACCGAATTGACCGCCAGCCAGATGAAGCGACTGATCGGTTGGTGCAAGGGACGCGAATTGATGAAAGTGCCTGCGGGCGGAAAAGCCCCCGGCCCGTTGGCGTCATTGTTCACCGAAATGTCGCCGATCGAATTGCTCATCGGCCCCCTGGTCAGCGAACACCAGTCCGCGGGGTTGCTGGTGTTTATGGCGGAGGCCGGCACAACGTTCTCGGCGGTTCATCAAAAACTCGCAACTGTTTTGCTGGAACCATTGAGCGCCGCCCTTGAGAATCATCATCGCTTACGGGAACTGATCGCTTTGAGAGAAGCGGCGGAAGCGGAGAAGCGATCACTGCTGACGCGGCTGGGCCGGGAGAATCTGTCGGAAGATATCGTCGGTGCGACAGGGGGGCTAAGTGGTGTGATGGAACGCGTCTCGCTCGTCAGCCGATCCGATGTGCAGGTGCTGATTCTGGGCGAGACCGGATCGGGCAAGGAAGTGATTGCCCGGGCGATCCACACGCGCTCGTTGCGGTCCAGCGGGCCGTTCATACGGGTCAATTGCGGTGCGATTCCGCCGGACCTGATCGACTCTGAACTGTTCGGCCACCAGCAAGGCGCGTTCACCGGCGCAACATCCACACGGCGGGGGTGGTTTGAGCGAGCGGATGAAGGCACCCTGTTTCTCGATGAAATCGGCGAGTTGCCGCTGGCCGCCCAAGTGCGTTTGTTGCGGGTTTTGCAGGAAGGCGTCTTTGAGCGTGTGGGTGCTGAATCGTCGATCAAGGTGAACGTGCGTATCATCGCGGCGACGCATCGTGACCTGGCGATGATGGTGCAGGCCGGTAAATTCCGGGAGGATTTGTGGTATCGCATCGCGGTATTCCCGGTTCTGTTGCCGCCGTTGCGCGAGCGGCCGGAGGATATTGCCGCGTTGGCGAAGCACTTTGCGAAGAGGGCGGCGGTGCGTTTCGGATTGCTGCCGCAAACGCCCACGCCGGCCGATATCGCCACGCTTGCGAAATACAACTGGCCGGGCAATGTGCGGGAGTTGGCTTCCGTAGTAGATCGTGCGGCAATATTGGGAGATGGACGCTCCCTTGAAATCACCAAGGCACTTGGCTTCGCTTCGCCGGCTCAAGCGCCGAACAGCATTGCTCGCCCCCTTGCATCCGGGAACAGCGTCGCATCCGGACGACAGGACGAGTCTCTTGATGAAGTCATGAAGCAACACATCGTGGCGACACTCCACCAGACGCGGGGACGGATCGAGGGGCCAAGTGGAGCGGCCCGGATTCTCAGAATCAACCCTCACACACTTCGGGCTCGTATGCGGAAACTTGGTATCGAGTGGGCGGATTTTCGTAAGCGTTAGCCCGGATTATTCGTTGATGATTTGAAAAAGAGGCCAACGTGTGTTCTAACTGGACTTTCGCAATTTCACGCCGGAGCCAAATGGACCTTGATTCTCCGATCATTCCAGCCGTCCTCCTGCACGCGGTCGATCACCCAGTCGATCGTCCGGCTCAATGTCTGGCGCAGCACCGCCCGACAGGC
>JBAYVY010000045.1:0-14627 GCA_041674345.1 Phycisphaeraceae bacterium
AAAATGCGTTGAAAACGAGGTTGAATCAACCCATCCCCATCATTGGAGCGTTGCCAGGATGGTGCGCCAGGATTGTGCGCGGAGAGTGGTTGTGCATGAGATGGACTACCGGGAGGGCACGAATAGCGAAACGAATAGCGAAACAGAATAGCGAAACAGTTGATCGACCGGCCCCGAAGCCCTACATTATCCGTTCCCCCGCCCGACCGCCCCTTAGGGAGCAATCCAATATGGCCAAGAAAACCATCGCTGACGTGAATGTGCAAGGTAAGAAGGTGTTGATGCGCGTTGACTTCAACGTGCCTCAGGATGACAGCGGCGTGATCACCGATGATCGGCGCATCGTCATGGCGATGCCGTCGATCAAAAGCGTGATCGAACGCGGCGGATCGGCGATCCTGTTCAGTCATCTGGGCCGGCCCAAAGGCGTCGGGCCGGAGCCGAAATATACGATGAAGCCCGCCGCGGATCAGCTAGGCAAGCTGCTGGGCAAGCCGGTGCTGTTCGCCGCCGATACCGTGGGCGATGATGCGAAGGCGAAGGTCGCCGCCCTCAAGCCAGGCCAGGTGTTGGTGCTGGAGAACGTGCGGTTCAACAAGGGTGAAAAGAAGGGCGATGACGCGGGGTACGTTGCGACGCTGGCGGGTTTCGCCGATGCGTATTGCAATGATGCGTTCGGGACGTGTCACCGGACCGAGGCGTCGATGTATGCCGTGCCGAAGGCGGTCAAGGCCGGGGGCAAACCGGCGGTGTGCGGGTTTCTGGTTGAAAAGGAAATCAAGTATTTGACCGATGCGATCGCCAAGCCGCAGCGTCCGTTCGTGGCGATTCTGGGCGGGGCGAAGGTGTCGGACAAGATCGAAGTCATCAACAATCTGCTGGGCATCTGCGACAAGGTCATCATCGGCGGGGCGATGGCTTACACGTTTTTGAAAGCGCGGGGCCGGAAGGTCGGCAAGAGCCGGGTGGAAGAAGACAAACTCGACCTGGCGCGTGAACTGCTGACCAAGGACAACGGCAAACTGATGCTGCCCATCGACCATGCGTGCCATACGGACTTCGACACCTGCGAAGGCGCGAAACGCGACATCTGCGAAGGCGACATGGGCGATGGCTGCATGGGTTTGGACATCGGCCCGAAGACGATCGCCGCTTACGGCGACGAAATCACCAGGTCCAAAACCATCGTCTGGAACGGCCCGATGGGCGTGTTCGAGAAACCCCCGTTCGATGAAGGCACACGCAAGGTCGCCGACGCCATTGTCAAAGCGACGGCCGGCGGGGGCGTCAGCATCATCGGCGGCGGGGACAGCGCGGCGGCGATCCAGGAGTTCGGCCTGGCGGAAAAGGTCAGCCACGTTTCGACCGGCGGCGGAGCGTCGCTGGAAATGCTCGAAGGCAAGAAGTTCGAGTCGGTCGAGATACTCGACGTGAAATAAGAAGATTGAACCACAGAGGGCCACAGAGAACCACAGCGAGAGAAAAAGAGTGAGCCACAGATAAACACAGATGAACGCGGATAGCTTCATTTTAAAAATCTTATCTGTGTTAATCCGTGTTCATCTGTGGCTATTTTTCTCTGTGGTTCTCTGTGGCCCTCTTGGTGAAAAAACATGCCTTCAAAACTTGCCAAGCTCACCAACTCACCCCTCGTCCTTCCGTCGATTTTGTCCGCGGATTTCGCGCGGCTGGGGGAGGAGATCGACGATGTGCTGGCGCGCGGCGCGGATGCGATCCACGTTGACGTGATGGACGGGCATTTCGTGCCGAATCTCACATTCGGCCCGCCGCTGCTGAAGTCGCTGCGCAAGCGATTCCCGGGGGTTTATTTTGATGTGCATCTGATGGTGACGAATCCCGAAAAGTTCATCGGGCCGTTCGCCGATAGCGGGGCGGATTCGCTGACGTTTCACATCGAACCCACGTCCGGTTCCGGGGGCGGGCGCGATCACGATGATGAACGCGCGGTGATCGAACAGATACGCAAGCTGGGTTGTGACGTGGGCATCACGATCAATCCGCCGACGCCGGCGACGGCGATTGAGCATTTGCTGGGCGATGTGGACATTGTGTTGGTGATGAGTGTGAATCCGGGATTCGGGGGGCAGTCGTTCATGCCGGAGGTGTTGGAGAAGGTGCGATGGATCAAATCGCGGATCGGGCCGGCGACGCGGTTGGAGATGGACGGGGGGATCAGCGACAAGACGGTGGACGAGGCGGTGAAAGCCGGTTGCGACATGCTGGTGGCGGGGAATTATGTTTTCTCGGCGAAAGACCGGACGGCGGCGATGAAGCGGCTGCGGGGCAATTTGTGATTAAGAACGAAGAAAAGAATTAAACACAGAGGGCACGGAGAACACAGAGAAGAAAACTTCAAAATCATTTCCGCCTCTTCCTCTGTGAACTCTGTGTCCTGTGTTGAAATCTTTTTTCTTATTTTTTGGGATTTGCGGATGGGTGAGCGAAATGATGACAAGATGTGTGTGTCGATGAAATCACAAATGACCAATCCAAAATCACCCATCGCCGCGTTGATATTCGATTTTGACGGGTTGATTATCGACACCGAGACGCCGCAGTATCAGACGTGGCGGGATGTGTGGGCGGCTCACGGCGCGCATTTGCCGGCGGAACGGTGGATCGAATTGCTGGGCAAGCCGCCGACGACGGCGGACCTTCATGCGGAGTTGGAGGAGAAGATCGGTCGTTCGCTGGATCGGGCGGCGGTGAAGGGGGGGCGGGGCGAGGCGTTGATGCGGATCATCGACGGCATGCCGGTGTTGCCGGGTGTGCGGGAGTATTTGCGGGATGCGAAATCGCTCGGTTTGAAACTGGCGGTGGCGTCGGGTTCGCCGCGCGATTGGGTGGAGCGGTTTTTGAAGCAGCGGGAATTGTTCGATTGGTTCGATGCGATTGTGACCGGCGAGGACACGGAGCGGCACAAGCCGAACCCGGAGCCATTTTTGGAAGCGGCGAAACGGATCGGCGCGGCGGCGGAGCGGTGCATCGTGTTCGAGGATTCGACGAACGGGATCAGGGCGGCGCGGGCGGCGGGGATGTTCGCGGTGGCCGTGCCGAACCCGCTGACGCACGGGTTGGACTTTCCGGCTGCGGGCGCGGATTTGCAACTGGTGTCGATGGCGGACATGTCGCTGGCTGAGTTGGTGGCGCGGGCCGGGGCGGCGTCGGCGTCCGGGATTCCGGGGGCGGGGGGCGGATGATTCGTTACAATACCCGCCATTATGACCGACGCGCAGAAGAAAAAATATCCGATCAACAAGCCCGACACGAAGTTCGCCATGAAGGCGAATCTGGTGCAGAACGAACCGGCTTCGCTGAAGCGATGGGCCGAGATGAATCTGTACGAGCGGATTCGCGGCGCCCCGCATCCGAAGGGCAGGTTCGCGTTTCACGATGGTCCGCCCTATGCGAACGGGTCGATTCACCTGGGGCATCTGCTGAACAAGGCGTTGAAGGACATCGTGGTGCGTTCGCGCACGATGATGGGTTTCGATGTGGATTATGTGCCGGGTTGGGATTGTCACGGCCTGCCGATTGAACACAAGGTGATGCAGGAACTGGGCGACCCCCGGAAAGCGCACGGCATGGTGCCGATGCAGATTCGCAAACGGTGCAGGGATTACGCGGAGAAGTTTGTGAAATTGCAGAGCGGGCAGATGAAACGGTTGCTGACGCTGGCGCGGTACGATGAGCCGTATTTGACGATGCACCCGGAGTTCGAGGCGGCGACGCTGGAGGTGTTCGCCGCGATGGTGGAGCGGGGGATCGTGTACCGGGGGTTGAAGCCGGTGCATTGGTCGATTGAGAATCGGACGGCGCTGGCCGAGGCGGAGTTGGAGTATTACGACCGGGAAGACACGAGCGTGTATGTGATTTTTGATTGCGGATTGCGGATTGCGGATTTGGACGGCGATGTTTCGTTGATGATTTGGACGACGACGCCGTGGACGCTGCCTGCGAATCTCGCGGTGGCGGCGTCGAGCCATGCCGAATACGGCGTGTATCAGGTCGGCGAACGCAGGGTGATTATCGCGTGTGACCTAGCGGAAAAAGTGCTGGCGATGCAGGGGATCACCGCGGGCAAGCCGCTGAAAACGCTGCGCGGTAATGCGCTGACGCAACTGACGTACAAGCACCCGTTCATCGACCGCACGAGTCCCGTCGTCACGGCGGAATACGTCACGCTCGAAGACGGCACGGGTTTGGTTCACACCGCCCCGGGACATGGTGTGGAAGATTACCAGACGGGCTTGCGCGAAAAGCTCGACATTTACTGCCCCGTGCAAGGTGACGGCACGTTCGATGACACCGTCCCGCAATGGTTGCGCGGCAAAAGCGTGTGGGAAAGCAACGGGTTGGTGATTGACGCGCTGGCGAAGTCGGGGCATTTGTTTCACCAGCACAAGTTCATGCACAGTTATCCGCACGATTGGCGGAGCAAGACGCCCACGATTTTCAGGGCGACGGAACAATGGTTCATTGGTGTCGATCACGCATTTTGTTTAGCGGGTGACGCGCCCCCGGAAGTTGTTGTACGCGATGGTCAGCGTTTAGCGGGTGACGCGCCCCCGGAAGTTGTTGCACGCGATGGTCAGCGTTTAGCGGGTGACGCGAAGCGTCCCTCTTCATTACGTGAACGTGCGCTGGCATCGACCAACGGTGAAATCAATTTCATTCCGGATTGGGGGCGCAACCGGATGCGGGGGATGCTGGAGTCCAGGCCGGACTGGTGCGTGAGTCGGCAGCGGCACTGGGGTTTGCCGATCCCGGCGTTTTATCACAGTGAAACCGGACAAGTATTGATGACGGCGAAATCGGTGAAAGCGGTGGCGGACGTGGTGCGTGCGAAGGGGAGCGATGCGTGGTTTGCGTTGACGCCGGCGGAGTTGTTGGCGGGGTATGACATGACGAATGATCCGGGTTGGCGGGGGCAATTAATTGCCCCCGCCGAGTGGGTGAAGGGAACCGATATTTTCGATGTGTGGTTCGAGTCGGGTTCATCGTGGTATGCGGTGATGGTGCAACGCGGTCTCGCTCATGGACCGGAAGAAAATCGGCCGGTGACGGATTTGTATTTGGAGGGGTCGGACCAACACCGCGGCTGGTTCCAATCTTCATTACTTCCGGGGATCGCGGTGACGGGGCATTCGCCTTTTGCGACGGTGCTGACGCACGGGTTCATGGTGGATAAAGACGGCAGGAAGATGAGCAAGTCGCTGGGGAACGCGCTGGAGGTCGATACGTTGTTGAAGGATTACGGCGCGGATGTTTGTCGATGGTGGGTGGCGACGCTGAACACGGATAACGACATCAAGGTTGACCCGGAGTTTTTCCGGCTGGCGGGGGAAGAATATCGCAAGGTGCGGAATACGATTCGGTATCTGCTGGGCAACCTGTCGGATTACGCCCCCGGCCCCCGGAAGTTGGGAGTCGAAGACGCGACGAGCATTGATGCGTGGGCGATGGGGGAATTGAACAAGGTGATTGAGCGGGTGACGAAAGGTTACGAATCGTTCAACTTCCGGCAGGTCAGTGAGGCGTTGTTTGATTTTTGCAATGACACGCTGAGCGCGGTGTACCTGGCGGCGGTGAAGGATCGACTTTACTGTGACGCCCCCGGCCCTGGAAGTCCGCGCAGATATCGCACGCAGTCGGTGATGTATGCGATGGCGGATGCGTTGATACGGATGATCGCGCCGATTTTGCCGCACACGGCGGATGAGGCGTGGGGGGGGCTGCACCCCCGGAAGGAAGCCCCCGGAAGTGAAGGCGTTGAGGCAAGCGTACATCTGGCGTCGCTGGCGGAACCTGTGCAGTGCGAAGTCAGTGATGCGTGGCCGGCGGCGATGGCGGTGCGCGGCGATGTGTTGAAGGCGATGGAGGATGCGAAAGCGCGGCGGGGAATCGAAAACCCGCTGGACATGGGCGTGACCGTGGCTTTGCCCCCGCCCCCGCCCCCGGAAGGTTTTGCGATGTTGCAAGCCATCGAACACGAGATGGCGGATTTGTGCGGGGTGAGCCGGTTCGCGTTCGTTGAGAACAGTGAGTTGACGATTGAGGTGGAAGATTTACGGGGTGAGCCGCGGTGTGACCGGTCGTGGAAACGGGACGGGACGGTGAAGTTGCGCAGTGACGGGGGAATGCTGACGGATCGGGACGCGGCGGCGGTGGGGGTTACGTGAAAACTCGAAGCTCGAAACTCGAATGACGAATCAAACCCGAAACCCGAAATCCGAAATGGGAAGGGTCACGACGTCGATGTTTTCGGACTTCGAGTTTCGAGTTTGATTCGGGTTTCGAGTTTCGGATTTCGTTATTTCCGTTTCCGGCGGTGTTGTTTTTTTGCAACGGTCACTGAATCGGGGCGTCGGATTGGACGATGCTTGATAGTGACATGTCGCACCAAAGCAACAATACGCCCCCGGAAGGATCGCGCCTGCGATTGGCGGGGACGGAGCCGATGGCGCGCCAGCCGCAGCGGGCACCGGGGATGCCGCGGGAGCCGGCCAAGCTGGTGCATGAACTGGCGAACCTGCTGGACGGGTCGTTGCGCAATGTGGGATTGGCGCTGGGGCGGCTGAAAAACGAACCTCAGGCGGAGGATCAGACGCTGGAACAACTGGCGGCGGCGGACGCGGCGCTGCGACAGATGGCGGATTTGCTGCGCGGGTGGCGCAAGGGCGGAGCGGCGGAGGCGCGCCCGGCGGCGGAGCGACACGCGACGATGCGTCAGTTGGCGGATCAGGTGGTGCATCTGATGAGGCCTGTGGCGCAGCTGCAAAACATCGAACTGGCGTCGCATGTCGATGCGGCGGCGGCACAGGTGGAGATGGGGGCGATTTACCCGGTGTTGGTCAACGGCGTGAAGAACGCGATCGAGGCGGTGGAACGGGACGGGCATGTATGGATGGACGTGGAACGGTTCGGCGGGGAATTGCAGATACAGATCGCCGATGACGGGCCGGGCGTGGACGAACATTTGCCAAGGGACGAAGACGGATTGGTGAAGCCGGGCGTGACGACGAAGGAGGCGGGGAGCGGGTTGGGTCTGGCGATCAGCCGGGACATGGTGCGCGGGTTGGGGGGAGTGATCCGGCTGGAGCCGAACGAGCCGCGCGGGACGGTGATGCTGATACGCGTGCCGATCGGGGATAAACGATGAGTGAAAGCGACAAGATGACAGCGCGGATATTGATTGTGGACGATGACCCGATCGTGGCGGATTCGTTGGCGCAGTATGTGCGGACGCTGGGGCATGAGGCGGCGACGGCGGGGGACGGGGCGGAGGCGTTGGCGATGCTGCGCAACGCGGGGAAGGCGTATCATTTGGTGGTGAGCGACGTGAACATGCCGCGGATGGACGGGTTGGAATTGTTGAAGCAGATTCGCCGGTTTCACGAGGACGTGGTGGTGATCGTCATCACGGGGTACGGCACGATCGAGTCGGCGGTGGAGGCGGTGAAGCTGGGCGCGTTCGACTATCTGACCAAGCCGATCGTGGATCAGGAGATCGAGGCGACGCTGACCAAGGCGTTGCGACAGCAGATGTTGTTGCGTGAGAACGTGACGTTGAAGGGGCAGTTGCATCAGCGAAACGGGATGCAGAACGTCATCACCGCGGACTACCGGATGCAGAAGCTGCTGGATTTGGCGGAGACGGTGGCGGAGAGCCGGACCACGGTTTTGGTCAACGGGGAATCGGGCACGGGCAAGAGCATGATCGCCAAGGCGATTCACGAGGGGAGCGGGCGTCGGAGCAAGCCGTTCGTGACGATGGCGTGCGGGTCGATACCGGAGACGTTGCTGGAGAGCGAATTGTTCGGCCACAAGAAGGGGGCGTTCACAGGCGCGGACCGGGACAAGCCGGGCAAGCTGCTGGCGGCGGAGGGCGGGACGCTGTTCATTGACGAGATCAACTCGGCGACACCGGCGCTTCAGTTGAAGCTGTTGCGTGTGTTGCAGGAAAAGCAGTTTGAGCCGATCGGTTCGCACGACACGCTGACGGCGGATGTGCGGTTCATACTGGCGTCGAACGAATCGCTGGAGAAGCTGGTTCGGGAGGGGCGGTTCCGGGAGGATTTGTTTTACCGGATCAATGTGGTGAGCATGGAGTTGCCGCCGCTGCGACAGCGGGAGAAGGATGTGCCGCTGCTGGCGGAGCATTTCATGCACAAGTATTGCCGGGAGACGGGGAAGGTGGTGACGGGGATCGCGGAGGAGGTGATGCACTTGTTGTTGCGTTATCAGTGGCCTGGCAACATTCGGGAGTTGGAGAACGCGATGGAGCGTGCGGTGGTGTTGACGCGTAAGCCGGTGATCGAGGTGGATGTATTGCCGGAGAAGGTTCGGTATCAGCAGCCCGACGGCTCGCCGGGGTTCAAGGAGCGGCGTCGGAGTTCGCAGGGGTGGTTGCCGGCGAACTGGACGCCGCAGCCGCTGAGCAAGGCGATGGAGGAGCCGGAGAAGCGCATCATCCTCGCGGCTCTGGAGGCCAATGAATGGAATCGCCAGAAAACGGCGGAGATATTGGATATCAACCGAACCACGCTTTACAAGAAAATCAAACAGTACGGATTGGAGGAACTGGCGGCGGGAGCGTGAAGGGAATGGAACCTCCCGCCCCCTGAACACCGAATCCCGAACCCCAGCCCCCGCGAAATTCGGCTTTGCGGGCGAAGAATGCTTCAACGGACGCGGTGGGTGTGATATAGTGAAATGACACTTCGTGCCGCAGTCGTGTCAGGGAATTGACGTGATGAGGCCCATCGTGATGGAAACGCTTCAGATTCATTGTCCCAGTTGCGGGGTGCGGCTGGATGTGCCGGTGAACGCGGGCGGTCGGCCCGCGCGATGCCCCAAATGCAAGACGCGATTCCGTGTGCCCGAACCGCATGTCATGCTGGACGAGACGGTGACATGCTGGCTGAACCTGGACCAGATTCACAAGGAAGAGGATCGGGAGGAACAGTTCGACGAACATCTGCTGACGCGGATGCAGGCGGAGGATGAGGCGGAAGGTGATGTGCCGGCGGAGCGCGCGGGGGATTGGGGATCGTCGGTGATCGCGCATGTGACGCCGGATGCGCCTTCGCCGGTGACACCGGCGGTGCCGGCGACACCGAGAAAGACGGAGACGATTCACAGTTCCAACGCCGCGGTTTATTCGCAAGCATCTCCGCCCCCGCCCCCGGAAGTAACCTGTAAAGCCCGCGATGATATCGCGGGTTCCCCGCCCCCGGAAGGGCAAGAGGAAGGCGTCAAGCCGCGGGATCGTGTGGTTCGGCGGGTGGTCCGGCGACAGAACAACGGCGAGACCAACAGCGCGAACGGGGCCGCGACGGGATGGGCGGGCGGCGCGATACCCAGAGGTGACTCGCGGCACATATTGCCGGCCGACCCGGAGATGAACCGGGTCAAACTTTATGTGCTGGGCGTGGGGGCATATGGTGTGCGATTCGGATTTTCGTGTCATTTGCTGGATAACGCGGCGTTTCGCGCGTCGATGCCGATGCGAGGCGTGGTGTCGGGTGAAAGCGATGCGAGCAAGCTGATCGCGCGTCCGCTGGCGTGGGTGGACAAGGCAACGGGACATTTCACGAACCCCGGTGAGCTGGAGGCGAGATACGAGGTTCGTGTGAAGTTGAATCAGACGCCGGGCGAGGTGGTGGAGTCGATGAGGCCGATGGACGAGTTGCCGACGCCGTTCAATCTGCCGATGCCGTATTACGTGGGGCGGGAGGACACGGGGCAGGGGTCGTTGCATTGTGAGACGGTGGCGACGCCGCACGGGATACAGTGCGAGGTGTCGATACCGTCGATCCGTTACGCGATGGACTGGCTGGGGCGGGTGAACGGGGTGTGCGGGCCGGAGTACCGGCAGTTGGAAACCGAGGCGATGAAGTTCGAGGCCGGTGCGTGGCGGACGATTCCGCAACAGGTGCGTCATCGGCTGGCGATCTGGTTTGAGTTTCAGGGGGATGAGCAATTTCTCGCGTATTTCGGGGACAGCGATTTCGCCAAGTCGGATTTGGGCTTGGCGGGGTTGATCGTGACGACGCGCCGGATCGTGTGGTGCAAGTATCATCATCATGGATCGGCGTCGATGGAAGAGACGGGATTGCTGACGGCGGTGGAACGCGGGCGATTCGCCGATTTGAATTATCGCGGCCCCGACGGATCACGCCGGAAAATGGTGCGTTTGCGATGCGAGGATGTGGACGCGCTGGCGGACTTGCTGACGGAGCGTCAGGTGGCGATGGCGATGCAGATCGAGACCGCGCAGCGGGAGGAGGAACCGGGCGCGGGCGATTCCGGGGTGATCGGCGAAACGGGGCCGGAACAATCTTCCAAATAAGCGAATGATGAAACTTATGAAAAATACCCCGGCGCGAATGCCGGTGTTTGGGGTTGCGCATAATTATTGAAAACCCCGTACCGGACGGGCGAACCCCCCGTGGGATGCGTCGTCGCCTCCGTTTTTCCGCTCGCGTTCATGGCTCCATTTTCGACGTGAATGGAGCCATGAACGCGGCGGTTTTGAGCGATAAATTACGTGAAAAACGCAAGTGTGCCCGGTTGGATGCCACGCCCTTGACCCGGCGGTCGGGGTCGTTCCGTGGTCCGAAACGGAGCGATTCGTTTATCCGTCGCCGAGCTGGGATGGCGCAATCGGCGCGGTCGGATATAATGCGATTCGTGAATGATGCGGAATCCATGTTGCGACTGACGCCGCGGCTGATGGTGGCCGCATATGCGCAGGGCGCGTTTCCCATGGCGGGGGGCCGGGCCGACGAGCGGATCGACTGGTACAGCCCGAACCCGCGGGCGATTTTGCCGCTGGATGGGTTCCATTGTCCGCGTTCGCTGGAGCGGCTGATGCGCCGGGGCGAGCATGAGATTCGGCATGACACGGCGTTCGCGCAAGTGATCGATGGATGTGCCGCCCCGCGCGACTCGCAGAAAGAGTCGTGGATCAACACGGAGATTCGCCGGGTGTTCGTCGAACTGCATGAATTGGGACTGGCGCACAGCATCGAGGTTTGGCGAAACGGACAATTGATCGGCGGATTGTACGGATTGTCGCTGGGCGCGGCGTTTTTCGGCGAATCCATGTTTCATCCATCGAACACGCCGGGGGCGATGAATTGCCCCCGCCCCCGGAAGTTGGAGGACGGGGCTCGGGATGATGCGCGGTGGGTCGGCGTGGATGTATCGAAAGTGGCGCTGGCGGCGACGGTGGAACATTTGCGGCGATGCGGGTTTCGGTTGTTCGATGTGCAGTTTCAGAGCGAACATTTGCGGCGGCTGGGCGTGGTGGAAATATCGCGCGATGCGTATTTGACGAAGTTGGACGAAGCGTTGCGATGTGATGTCGGATGGGATCGGCCTACAATGGCGGACACGCGATCGTGGATGAAGGATTGTCGATGAATTACGAGCAATACGACGAATTGGCGAGGAGGCGGCGGGCGGTGAGGCATTTCAAGGCGGATGCGTTGCCGGACGGTTTGCTGGAGCGGTTGGTGGCGACGGCGCAATGGGCGCCGAGCGGGTACAACCTTCAGCCGGCGCATTTCGTGGTGGTGACGGACCAGGCGGTGAAGCGGGCGTTGTGTGCCGCGTGCATGGGGCAGAAGCAGATCATCGAAGCGCCGGCGACGGTGGTGTTCACAGGTGATCGGCGGGTGGCGGGGGCGCATCTGGACCGGATGATCGCGCAGGAATACGCGGCGGGTTCGATGAGCGAAGGATATGAGAAGACGCTGCGGAAATACGTGCCGCTGGCGTTCGCAACGGGTCCGGCGGGATTGGGGTGGTTGTGGAAGGCGACGCTGCCGGCGGTGATGCGATGGTTTTCGCCGGTGCCGTCGCTGCCGGCGGTGCATCGCAATTACTGGCTGGCCAAGCAGGTGTCGCTGTGTGCGATGACGTTCATGCTGGCGGCGACGGCGGCGGGGCTGGGCACGTGTCCGATGGAGGGGTATGACGACCGTCGCGTTCGCAAGGTGTTGGGCATGACGGGGCGGCATCAGGTGGTGTTGGTGGTGCCGGTGGGATATGCGGCCGACCCGCCGGGGCCTCGCACGCGGTTGCCGCTGGACCAGGTGATGCACCGCGAACGTTTTTGATTGGCCGTGACACCACCGGCCTGTCGGGGTATGCTGAACCCAATGATACGCAAGTGTTGCATCACAAGGATCGCGGCGGGGCTGATGATGCTGGCGTCGGCCGGCGGATGCGAGGAGCAGGTGATCCGCAGGGACTACCGGCCGGTCACGGGGATGCCCGGCGGCAATTACGACTACCAGCCGGCGTCGCCCGATCCATCGCAGGATGGCGATTGGTGGGACGACTTGTTCAGTTCCGACGAGTCGGACCCGCCGGCGTCCGGTTCGCAGCCGGGGGAAACGCGCACGTTCAAGCCGGTGTGGAGCCAGTACGGCAATCCGGCCGCGACATCGGGTGGGGGCACGGACAGTTCATCGAAGTGAGGAAATGAGCGGCGGGGGATCAGCCGGCTTCAAAGAAGCGGGCGCTGGTGCCGTTGGGGGCGATTTGCGCCTGGACGGGGCGACCGCAGCGCGGGCACCGGCCTTGGTAGGCCGAGCCGTCGCGGTTGCGATAGATACGGCTGTAAACCGCGCAGCAGCGCCAATGCACCGCCAACCAGGGCCGGCCTCGTAGGGACTCGCCGGTCGCGCCGCGGTCGGCGTTGTCGGGATGCTTCAGCCCCGGAATGTCCAGAATGTAATCGCCTTTGCTCACGGATGTTCATATCGGCTGTTTGATGCGGCGTGGTTAATTTCGCGCATCGTGGCGGGATCGCGAAGGTGGGAATATGATGTCTGGGGTGCATATGCTCAAGGATCAACGCATCGTCGTCATGGGCCTCGGTCGCTTCGGCGGGGGGCTGGGCGTCACGCGATTTCTCGTCAACCAGGGCGCGAAGGTGCTGGTCACCGATCTGCTGCCGGCTGAAAAACTCGCCGATTCCCTGACAAAACTGAACGGCCTGCCCGTCGAATATCGACTCGGCGAACATCGGACGACCGACTTTTCATCCGCCGATCTGGTGGTGGTGAATCCGGCGGTCGATCCGCGAGGCAATGCGTACATCGACGCGGCGAAAACCGCCGGTGTGCCGCTGACCACCGAGATCGGTTTGTTCATCGACCACCGCTGCGCCGGTGACGGACGACGACGAACCATCGGCATCACGGGAACCGCCGGCAAATCCACCACCACCGCGATGATCGGACACATTCTGAAGAAGGGACTAAGGGACGAAGGGACTAAGGGACGAAGGGAGGTCTGGGTCGGCGGAAACCTGGGCGGCTCGCTGCTGGCGCACATCGACGAGATCGGCCCCGATGATTGGATCGTGCTGGAGTTGTCCAGTTTCATGCTGGAAACTTTCACCGACTGGTCGCCGCACATCGCCGTCGTCACCAACATCGGCGACAACCACCTCGACCGCCACGGAACCCTCGGCGCTTACATCAAGGCCAAGCAGACGATCCTGCATCATCAGCGCCGCGAGGATCGCGCGATTCTCGGCCCCGGCCTGGACGATTGGCGCTTCTGCACCAGCGCGATGGCGGTCATCGAGGACGAACCGCTCGACATCACGCTGCAAATTCCCGGCGAACACAACCGACTGAACGCGACGCTCGCCGTCGCCGCCGCCGATGCCGCCGGCGTATCGCGCGATGATGCCGTCGTCGCGCTGCAAACCTTTCGGGGGCTGCCGCATCGGCTGTGTCTGGTGCATGAATACCGGGGCGTGCGGTGTTACGACGATTCCAAATGCACCACGCCCGACGCGGCGAAACTGGCGATTGATTGTTTCGCCAAGCCGAGGCAGAGCGAGTCTTCGAGCGCCGCCTCGGGTTCTTCCGCTTCAGGTTCTTTGCGGATCATTCTCGGCGGTTACGACAAACATGCGGACCTGGCCCCGCTGGCGCGTTACGCGGCGGAGCGGTGTGCCGGCCTTTACACGATCGGCGTGACCGGCGACCGCATCGCCGACGCCGCCGAACAGCACATCGCCGACGGGAAACTTTCGTGCAACGTCTATCGTTGCGGCGACCTGAACACCGCCGTCACCGCCACGCTCGCCCACGCGCGGTCCGGCGAAGTGATTCTGCTCAGCCCCGCGTGCGCTTCATGGGATCAATTCACCAACTACGAACAGCGAGGCCAACGCTTCGCCGACCTGGTCCGCCAACGCACCGCCGGGTGCGGCGCGACCTGACGGGCACGCGATTCATCATGAACAACCCCCCCGGCCTTTCGGCCCGCCCGCTTCGGCGGTCGGTCGGCGAATCAATGAACGCGTGAATCGGCGGTCGGGTGAATCGGATCAAACGCGGGTGTTTGTTGATCGCGCCGTTCGATCACGAGGCGAACGCGATGGCGTGTCAACCACATGGAAATCGGCAACTTCAAGAACGCCGGGCGCCAGCCAGTGGCGGCCCAAGGACAGTCCCCAGACGGTCCAGGTCCACGACTTCATCATCAAGGAGAACGGCAAGGCCATAGCATATGGCAGCATTGCCGGTCGCCTTGTTGATAGCAGGAATCTGCTGCCCAGACTTCATATCCTC
>JBAYVY010000046.1:0-14415 GCA_041674345.1 Phycisphaeraceae bacterium
CCGCGGCCTGTTTCTTCAGCGAATCATCGGCCTTGAAGTGCAGATGGGGCATCTGGCGGATTTCGATGCGTTTGGAAATTTCGGCCTGGATGTGCCGCGCCGCGTGATCCAGCGCGGTGACGGTCAGTGGCTGATGCTCGGCGGGAAGCACGGAAATGCTGACCACGGCCTCGCGGCGGTCTGGGGAAACTTTGACCGCGGTGACGGAAATCATGCCCTTGATACGTGGATCGGACATGCCGGTCAACAAGATTTGGCCGATGGTTCGTCGCAGGGCGGATTCGAGTTGTTCCTGGCGGTGAGGCATGGCGAGGGTTCGGGGTTCGGGGTTCGGGGTTCAGGGTTCAAAGCCGGAAATTAAACACAGAGGTCACAGAGATCACACGAGTGGGAACAAGCATGAGATTCAAACTGTTTTTATTTTCTTCTCCGTGTCCTCTGTGTCCTCTGTGTTAAGTTCTTTATTTTAATCAAA
Source organism: Phycisphaeraceae bacterium (assembly GCA_041674345.1). Taxonomy (GTDB): domain Bacteria; phylum Planctomycetota; class Phycisphaerae; order Phycisphaerales; family Zrk34; genus JBAYVY01. The sequence continues at coordinate 476 of JBAYVY010000046.1, forward strand.
GTTTCTGCTTGACTTCGGTGGTGGTGTAGCATTCGAGGATATCGCCTGGGCGGATGTCGTCGTAGCCGTCGATGGAGCAGCCGCATTCCATGCCGGCGCGGACTTCGCGGGCGTCGTCCTTGAAGCGTTTAAGGGAGCTGAGAGTGCGGTCGTGTTCGGTGACGATGTTGTCGCGCGTGACGCGGATCATGGCGTTTCGGCGGATGAGGCCGTCGGTGACGTAGCAACCGGCGATCATGCCGACCTTGGAGATTCGGAAGACTTCGCGGACCTGGGCGTGCCCGATGACTTCCTCGCGTTTTTCGGGGGCGAGCATACCTTCGAGGGCGTTCTTCACATCGTCGAGGATGTTGTAGATGATGCGATAGAGGCGGATATCGACGCCGCGATGCTCGGCCTCGGCGCGTGCGTGCTGGGAGGCGATGACGTTGAAGCCGACGATGATGGCGTCGGACGCCTCGGCGAGCAGCACGTCGGATTCGGTGATGCCGCCGACCGCCGCATGAAGGACGCGGACGGAGACCTCGCTGTTTTCCGAGCCGACCTGTTCGAGGGTTTTGCGGAGGACTTCGACGGAACCCTGGACGTCGGCCTTGACGACGATGCGCAGTTCCTTGACCGCGCCGGTCTTCATCTGCTCGAACACGTTGTCGAGCGTGACCTTGGATTTGCTGGCCAGTTCGCGTTTGCGTTCGGCGTCGCGGCGCTGGGTGGCGATGTCCTCGGCCTGACGGAGGGAGGCGGTGACATAGAACTTGTCCCCGGCGTCGGGGACGTGGTCGATGCCGGAGATTTCAACGGGCGTGGCCGGGCCGGCGATGGTGAGCGTGTTGCCGCGGTCGTCGATGATATCGCGGACACGTCCGAAGGCGCGGCCGATGACGATGAAGTCGCCGATTTTCAGTTCGCCGCCCTGCACCAAGACACGGGCGACGGGGCCTCGGCCTTCGCTGAGTTCGGCTTCGATGACCTGTCCGTAGGCCGGTCCGCCGTAGTCGGCGGTCAGTTCTTTGAGTTCGGCCTGGTAATCGAGGACTTCGACCAGATCGGTGACGCCCTGGCCGGTGGTGGCGCTGACGCGCATGACTTCGGTGTCGCCGCCCCATTCGGTGGGGTTGAGGCCTTGTTCGGCGAGCTGGCCGAGGATTTTGGTGACATTGCCTTCGGTGGCGTCGGGGCGATCGATCTTGTTGAGCGCGACGACGATGGGGACACCGGCCGCCTTGGCGTGGTTGATGGATTCGATGGTCTGCGGCATGACGCCGTCGTCGGCGGCGACGACGAGCACGACGATATCGGTGAGATTGGCGCCGCGCAAGCGCATGGCGGTGAACGCCTCGTGGCCGGGGGTATCGAGGAAGACGACGGTTTTGTCTTTGCCGTCGCTGCCTTGGATGGTGGCGCGGTAGGCGCCGATGTGTTGGGTGATGCCTCCGGCTTCGTGTGCGGCGACATCCTTGGAGCGGATACGGTCGAGCAGCGAGGTTTTGCCGTGATCGACGTGACCCAGCACGGCGACGATGGGCGGACGGCGCTGGACCAGGACCGGCTCGCGCACGAGCAGTTCGTTTTCAACACGTTGCTGGGCGGACTGTGCTTCCTTGACGACCAGTTCGATGTTGTATTCGAGGCAGACTTCGGCGGCCAGGAGCTTGTCGATGGCGTGGTTGAGGGTGGTCATCACGCCCTTGTCGAAGAGGAACTTGATGATGTCGGCGGCCTTGATGCCCGTGGCGGCGGACAGTTCCTTGATGGTGAAGGGTTCGGCGATTTCGACCTTTCCGCCGACTTCGGCGGGGCTGAGCGCCTGGACGGGGGTTCCGTCGGCGTGCTTTCGCATTTCGCGTCGGCGTTGTTTGAGGAAACCGCCGGCGCGGGACAGACGTTCTTCGCGTTCGATGAGGTCTTGTTCGCTGAAGGTTCCGCGGCGCCAGAGGTCGGCATCGGTGGTTCGCTTGGGCGGAGCGGCCGCCCCGGCGTGGGCGCCGCCGCCACTTCCGGGGGCGCCGCCGCCGCCACGTTTGCGACGGGGCGAACGGGAGACGTCTTCTTCGGGGGCCGGGCCGCCGACGCCGCGCCCTCGGATCGGTCCGCGTGAACGGATCATGTCGGAGGAGGCGGATGAATCGGACGGAGCGGGCCGGCGTGGACGTGGGGCCTCGATGACTTCGGGCGCTTCGACACGGACGACCCTGGGGCCTTTGAGTTTGGCGGCCTTGGGCTTGTGCAGTTGGGGACCGGCGGGCTTGATGTTTTCCGGTCGCTTGGGCACGTTGGGCCTGGAGCGCTGAATGGCCTTGGGCGGTTCGGCGGGGGAAGCGGCGGCGTCGGTCGCGGAAGTGGTCGCGGCGATGGGTTCGGCCCCGGTCGGAGCGGGTGGAGGGGGCGAGAGGGGCGCGGGGGAAGCCGGCTCGGCCGCGCCGGGGGCGGCGACGGAAAGCGCGGCGACCGATTCATGCTTGTGACGAGGCGCGGCCTTGTGCGGCGCTTCGATGGCCGGGGGCGTGACGGGGGGCGTGACGGGGGGCGTGACGGGGGGCGTGACGGGTGTTTCGACCACGGGCGGCGCGATGGCAACGACCGGAGGCGCGGCTTCGCCGGGGGCTTCGACGGTTTGCGTCGCGGTGTCCGTGTCGGTGTCGGTGGATTCGTCGTGCGATTCGCCGGGCGACCCCGGAACCTTGGCGCGTCGGCGGGACTTGGTCTTGATCTTGTCCAGGTCCACTTTTTCAGCGGTTTCGACGGCGGTGTGATTGCCGCCTTCGGTGAACCACTCGCGGATGGTCATCTCCAGCCCGATGGAGACGGTGGCCATGGGGTTGCTGATGTTCAGCCCCTCGGCATGGCATTTGGCAATGACGACCTTGGACTCGACGCCGAGGTCCTTGGCCAGTTCATGCAGGCGTTTCTTGGACTTCGCCAAGGCAATACTCCTGTCGCTCGCAGACAATCACTCACGAACACAACACCAGAATCAGGACGGCGACCGCTCATCGGATTCATCGCCGTCGGCCGTTTCACCACGCGCCAAACGCGCCACGTCGTTGTCATATGGATCGCCGGTGGGGTCGCCATCGACCGGATGCGGATCGCTGGGCGCGCCGTCGGTATCCGATTCACCGGCGTGCGCCTGCTCGTCGGCCAGCGCCACATCATGCGGGCGATCATCCCCGGCTTGCGGAGCCGGTTCCTCGCTCGAAGCCGTGCGATTAATCAACATATCCAGAATGCCACCGCTTCCGGGGCCGCCACCGGAAGAACCCGGGGCGGCGCTCGAAGACTCGCTCTGCCCCGGCTTGGGCACACTTCCGGGGGCCGGGCCACCCAAAATCGCGGCGGCTTGCGCCTCGGCGGCATCCATCTCCACCGCTTCGCCGGCCATCTCCATCTGCTTGCGACGCTCGGCTTCCTCGCGATCACGCTGCTGCTGCACGGCGACTTCCTTGGCCTTCTCGGAACAGATTTCCACGGCCTTGGTCGCGCTGGGCCGCTGCAACTCGAACTCCTTGAGATGTTCCACCAGCACATCCGGGCCGACTTCCTCGATATCGAACACGCTGATGATGCCCAGCGCGCCCAGCCGGTCGATCATCTGCTCGGTGAAGCCCTCGACGGTCTTGAGCGTTTCCTCCAGAATATCCAGACCCTTGGCGAATTCGCCGGGGGTCAGAATGTCCACATCCCAGCCGGTCAGCCGGGCGGCCAGTCGCACGTTCTGGCCCCGCTTGCCGATCGCCAGCGACAGTTGATCTTCGTTGACGACGACCGTCGCGCGATTCAGTTCAAAGCAGAGTGAGATTTCGACGACTTCGGCGGGGCGAAGGGCGTTGGCGATCAACACCTGCGATGATTCGTTCCAGCGCACGATGTCGATTTTTTCGCCGGCCAGTTCATCGACGATGTTTTTGATCCGGCTTCCCCGCACGCCGACGCACGCGCCGACGGCGTCGACCTTGGAGTCGATCGACGACACCGCCACTTTCGTGCGATGGCCCGGTTCACGGGCGAGGGCTTTGACTTCAATGATGCGTTCGGAAACTTCGGGCACTTCCAGCTCGAACAGCCGCTTGATGAAATCGGGATTGGCGCGGGTGAGGACGATTTTCACCTGGCTTCCGGTGTCACGGACATCGAGGATCATGCAGCGGACGCGCTCGCCGGGGATATGCTGTTCGCCGGGAATCTGCTCGGAGCGGGGCATGAAACCTTCGGCGCGTCCGAGTTGGACGACCAATGAGCCGCCTTCGTAGCGTTGCGCCACGCCGGTGACGACTTCGCCGATGCGTTGGGCGAACTCGTCATAGATGCTGGCCCGTTCGTCCTCGCGGAACTTTTGAATCATCACCTGCTTGGCGGTCTGGGCCGGGATGCGGCCGAGCGACGCCAGGGGGATCAATTCCTGTCCGCGGAAGATTCGGATTTCGCCGTTGAATCGGTCGATCTCGCAGGAAAACTCATCGGTATCCAGCGCGGCGAAGTGTTTGCGGGCGGCGGACACCATCGCCTGCTCGATGTCCTTGACGAGCGACTCCTTGTCCACGTTGCGCTCGCGGGCGATGGAGTCAATGATGCGGAGCATTTCGTTACTCATGCGGCTGTTCCTGCTAAGTTGTCCGTCCCAACTGGGGACTATTCGGTTGTCGAGTCGTGCGTCTTGCGGCTTGGACATTCGCAAGCCGCAGGACGCACACCGCAAGCCGCCCTTAAAACACAAGGCCCCGCGCCCATCCGGGCCGGTGGCCTACGTCACTGGACGGACATGCGACGAAGGCATGTCCGCCGACCGGATGGTTGCCCAACCATCAAGCCATCGCCGCCTCCCTTCCAACGGGCCGGCCCACCCTGCCGAATGACGGGATCATTTCCCGACTTCCGGGGGCGGGGGCGACAAGACGCAACCCAGGATGGTGCCCTTCAGGCATCATCGCGCCGCGTCCGTGACGTAGTTCGTCCGACGATCCATCGTATCAACTCCTTCGGTTGCAGCATCTTACGACCTGTCACCGATCCGATGGGCGTCCTCGCACCATCGACAATCCTTTAATTATCGCCGTATCAAGGGGTTCTTGTCAACCGGGGCGGGGAAAACAGAACATCGGGGACAGCGAAACAGCAGGACATGCGGAGGGTGCGGAATACCGGGTCAGGGCTTGAAACTCGTGTCTGAATGAGTTCCCGTTGTCAAGAGCGAGCGTGGCCAATAGCGTTGCGCGGGGCGGTTCCACTCATGTCTGCGGGCTGATGATCCCATTCGGTGGGTCCGAACTTCGACGGCTTCCCAATCCGGTGGAGGTTTGATCCGTGGGGACGGACTCGGTTCGCCACAAACGCGGCGGGCCACCATGAGTTTTACGGGCTGGCCGCCCAGGTCGCCCCCGCATGGCCGTAGGCCGGGGCGCTGCTCGTTTTGTTCATCGCATTACGGGGGTGTGTCGATCATTGCCGGCTCCTGAATGGTGACGGCCTGTTCCATCGATCACGCCGCGACGCATGACGCGTCGCAAGCATCACCCGCGCTGGCTTCCGGGGGCAGGGGTTTAACTTCCGGGGGGGGGGTCGGTAGCCGAGGGCGTCGCCGGATCGCTCAAAGGCCTCACTTCCTGATTCCTCTATTGGAATGAATTCTCCCAATCCCCCCCCCTCCGTCCTTTGAATCCGACCCGCGGACCTTGTAGGATAGTATTCCATATGAGGTGTTTTTATTCCTCTATTGGTCGGACGCATCGTGTATGGCCAAGCAAAACCATATCCCCGTTCTCTCCAGGTCGATCCGCCTGCTCGAAACGATCGCCGGCGGAGCGCAAAACCATTCCGTGGCGGAACTCGGCCGTGAACTGAAAATTCCGCCCACCACTTGTTACCGCATCCTCCAAACCCTCATCGCCGCCGACTGGCTGGAACCCCGATCATCAGGAGTCGGTTACGAGATTTCCTACGGCCTGATGCCCCTGGCGCAACCCTTTCTCCAACATCGCGTCTTGATCGACACGGCCCGGACCGCCATCGAAAAGCTGGTACTCCAGACCGGCCTGTCCGCCAAACTTACCGTGCGGCAGGCCGATGATGCCGTGACCATCTTCCGTGCCGAATCGCCTTCCCCCATGACCCTCAGCGGTCGGGTCGGCGTGCGATTCCATCTCGCGTTCGGGTCATCCGGCTCCTGCCTCCTGGCCGGATTGCCCGATCCGCAAATCGAAGACATTCTCGACCGCGCTCCACGCCAGACATGGACCCGTCAAACACGCGCCGATGTCTGGAACCGCATTCGCCAAGCCCGCGAAGCCGACATCTGCGTCGATCCCGGACAGTTCCATCCGAGCATTCAAACCATCACCGCCACCCTGCGCGACGCCGCCGGATGCCCCGTCGCCGCGCTCACTCTCCTGACGTTTGTCGGCCAAGAGGAAAAAGCCCGACTCGCCACCCATCGCAAAGCACTGCTTCAAACCGCCAAACGCTGTCGCCAACTCATCGGACGAAACGAAAATAAACCCGGCAAAAGGAGTCCTGCTCCGTGAAAATCATCGACATGCGCGTCCGCTGCGTCGCCATCCCCCTCACCTGCCAGCTTCGCCACAACACCGGCGTCCACCCCGGCTACTTCCTGCGCACCGTGCTGGAACTCATTACCGACGAGGGCATCGTCGGCCTGGGCGAGGTCGGCGGCGGCGATCAACGCGGCGCTTTGCTCAAACTTAAACCACGTATTCTTGGATTGGACCCGTTTCACCTCGAAACCATCAAACTTAAAGTTCTGCGAAGTATCTATTATCTTTCCAACGCCCGACTCTACGGCGCGATCGAAATGGCGTGCCTCGACATCCAGGGCAAGGCGCTGAATCGCCCGATGTCCGACCTGCTCGGCGGATCGGTGCGCGACCGCATCCCCATGATCGCCTACCTGTTCTGGCGATACGACAGACCAACCGGCGGCGATGACGCCTGCGCTCAGGATATCGCGGATTGGTGCGGGGAATTGCGGGATACACTGGGCGTGCAATCCATGAAACTCAAAGCCGGCGTCATGCCCCCGGACGAAGAAGCCAAAGTCCTCGAACTTTGCCGGAAAGATTTGGGCGATGGCTTCGGCTTGCGCATCGACCCCAACGGCGTGTGGAGCGTGCCCACCGCGATCCGCATCGGCCAACGCCTCGAACCACTCGGCCTGGAATACTTTGAAGACCCGGCTTGGGGACTGGAAGGCAACGCGGCGGTGCGTCAAAAGATTCGCATCCCGATTGCGACGAATATGTACCCCAACAAGTTCGACGACTTGGGACCGGCGATCCGCATGGGGGCCGTCGATATCGTACTGACCGACCTGCACTACTGGGAAGGACCACGCGGCGTCAAAGATTTGGCGGCGGTCTGTTCCACCTTCGGCCTGGGCATCGCCATGCACAGCGGCGCGGAGTTCGGCATCGAACTGGCGGCCATGTTGCACACCGCTTCGACGATCCCGCAGATGAGCGTGGCCGGCGACGCGCATTATCACTATCTGACCGACGACATCATCGAGGGCGGACTGATGAAATACGAAAACGGCTGCATCCGCGTGCCGACCGGACCGGGGCTGGGCGTCACACTCGATGAACAAAAAATGAAGCGATACGAAAAATACTACGAGGAAAAGGGCGATTACTACGCCCGTTTCCACCAGGATCCCCGCCGCCCCGACTGGTATCCCACCGTCGGCGGACTTTAAAAGGAACCGGACAATGAATTTCTCGAAGTACGAAGCGTTGTGGAATGACGAGGCGTTAGTTGAACGCATTGATGCAGGCATCGAACGACACCGTAAGACCGATGTCACGCTGCGAGTGGCCGACAGCGCGTGCAAGCCGGTCGCGGGCGCACCGGTGAAAATCAAACAGATCACCAGTGACTTTTTGTTCGGCGCGAATATTTTCAAACTCGGTTGTTATGCCGACCCAGCGTTGGAACGTGGCTATGAAGGCATGTTCACCCGCCTGCTGAATGCCGCTTCGGTGCCTCTGTACTGGAAGACACTGGAGCCGCGACCAGGCGCGGTGCGTTTTGAAGTGAACAGCGAGCCGATTGATCGTCGCCCGCCGCCGGACCTCGTTGTTCCGTTCTGCCAGCAGCACAATCTAAACATGAACGGCCACTGCCTCGTGTGGGACAATACACAACACGCGGTGCCGGAGTGGATCGAAGACACGCGGCGATGCGAGCCGCTCATTGAAAACCGCATCCGTCAAATCGCCGAGCGTTACGGCGACCGCATTCAGCGATGGGATGTACTCAACGAGTCGTTGGCTCGTGGCCACGCCGGAAAACAGCCGATTTTCCCTGACGGATATGAATGGCTGGCGTTTGAATGCGCGCAGCGTTACCTGCCGGACTCGGCTCACCTGATGATCAACGAAACCACCGGCGCGGCGTGGCACCCGAAGTACTTGCCGGACTATCACAAGCAGATTGAAGCGATGCTGAAACGCGGTGTGAAGATCGACGGCATCGGGTTGCAATGGCACTTGTTTACCGTCGAAGACGTTCGTCGCATGTTCAACGGCGAGAGATTCCAGCCGAAGGTGTTGCTTGACACGCTTGACAGTTACAACGTTCACGGTCGCCCGCTGCATATCAGTGAAATCACGCTGCCTTGCCCGACTGAGGACAAGGAGGGACGCGACATCCAGGCCCGCATGGCGTATGACGTATATCGCCTGTTTTTCAGTCAGAAGATGGTGCATGCCGTGACGTGGTGGAACTTCCCCGACGGCGGCGCGGTTCCCGGCGAGGACAGGGTTTTGTCGGGCCTTGTCGAGCGCGACATGTCCCCCAAGCCGGCCTATGAATCGCTCGACCAGTTGATCAACCACGATTGGCGGACGAATACGATCGTGACCACCGGAGCAGATGGAATCGCGAGATTCAGGGGATTTCGAGGCGAATATCGGATCACATGCGGCGGGACCATCAACGAAATGGCCGTCACCGGCGAACAGGTGGAACAACGGGTGATTATTCAATAGCGCGATGTGCTGAGGAGTCGCGGCGATGTCAGACAAAATGATACCCATCCATCGAGGCATGACCTTCGGGTTTTACGCCCGCAACGGTTACTACGGCAGCGCCGAAGCTCGTCAACAAGTGGACAAGATGGCGGCTCTGAACATCCAATGGGTTTGCCTGGTGGCCACGGTGTTGCAGGAAACTTTCGCCAGCGGACGGCAGTTCCGTGATTTCAAGATGACGCCGGCCGATGACGAATTGCGCGACATCATCGACTACATCCACGGCAAGGGCATGAAGGTGCAGTTACGCCCCATGCTTGAATGCTGGGACGGAACGCAGCGATGCCACATCATGTTCCCGCACGACGGCGAGGTCATGCCCGGCAAACCCATCACCCATTGCAAGCGATGGTTTGAAAGCATGACCGAACGCACGTTGCACTACGCCCGACTGGCGATGCGCGGCGGTTGCGAAGCATTTGGCCTGGACAGCGAGATCGACCGCATTCCGCACTTCAACGATCAGTGGAAAGGCGTTGTCGCCGCCGCCCGCAGCGTTTTCAACGGGCATCTGACTTCCAGCCACACGCGTTGGGCCGATTTTGAAAAACAACTGGCCGGCCGCGATCACTGGTGGTTCGATCTGGATTCGCTGGGGACCAGCTTTTACGACCCGGTGTCGAACAAGGAAGGTGCGACGCTGGATGAAATGGTCGCCCGGCTTCAACCGATTCTCGAACACCATCGCAAGATCGCCGCGATGTACGGCAAGCCCTATTACTTCGGCGAAACGGGTTGTTGTTCGACCGCCGGCGCGACACGCCGGCCCCACGGCTGGAACAATCCCGGCGGATACGACGGCGACGAACAAGCGAACTTCATGGAAGCGGTGCTGCGAACCTTCTGGAATGAACCGTGGTGGATGGGCATGTACTGGTGGAAATGGGACGAGCAAAACCACCGACCACAGTTCAAGGACGACCCGCGCGGCGACAAGGGCTTCACCATCGACAACAAACCGGCGGCCCAGGTGATGAAACGCTGGTATGGTCGGGAGGATCGACAATGAATCCGTTTGCGTATCTTCTTGAACTGTTCAACAAACGCGACCCGGAAATCGAACATCGCATCGAATCGGGAATCGCCGCTCACCGCAAGGGCCTGGCACGATTGACCCTGCGCGACGCATCGGGCCGACCGGCGACCAACGTGCATGTTCAGGTGCGACTCAACCGGCATGAGTTTCTGTTCGGGGCGAACATATTCATGCTCGGCGGTTATGGAGCGGAGGAGAACAACCGCGCGTACGAAGCCGCCTTCGTCAAAGTTTTCAATTCCGCCGTGGCGCCGTTCTATTGGTCGGATTTGGAGCCGACCGAAGGCGAGTTGCGATTCACCGCGGACAGTCGGCGGATCCAGCGCCGTCCCCCGCCGGATGTCGTACTCGATTTTTGCGATCGGCATCGGTTGACACCGAAGGGGCATTGTCTGGTCTGGCATCAGTGGTACCCGGACTGGCTGCCGGACGATCCGCGGGAGGTGATGCGGCGTATTGTCCGGCGGATGGAGCGGATCGCGGAACGATATGGAAACCGCGTGAAATACTGGGATGTGGTGAACGAATCGCTGGAACGATATCACCCGCATTTCGCACCACGGAAGATCAATTTGCCGCGCGATTACACCTTCGCGTCCTATCAGGAGGCGGCCCGGTTGTTTCCGCGCGACGCGCGATTGCTCATCAACGAGGCGACACCGTTTTCATGGATTCATTTTCTCGCCGAACACAGCGCTTTATACATGCAGGTTCAGAACCTCTTGCTGCGCGGCGCGCGGATTGACGGCATCGGCTTGCAGTATCACACGTTTTTCTACAACGAAAACGGACTGACTTGCGATGTGAATGATTTCGTCAAACAACGGGATGCTTATTTGAATCCGCGTTTGCTGCTGAACGTCATGGACAACCTCGGTGAACTGGGACTGCCGCTGCACATCTCGGAGATTACGTTGCCGGCATATGCGGACGTGGCGGGTTCAGAGCAATTTCAGGCCGATTTACTGCGTGAATTGTATCGTTTGTGGTTCAGCCATCCGAACACCGAAGCGATTTACTGGTGGAACCTGGCGGACGGCGGAGCGCATGGACGCGAGGGGGAACTGCGAGGAGGTCTTATGACTGAAAACCTGATGCCCAAGCCGGCCTATCGTGTTTTGGACGAACTGATTCATAAGGAATGGAACACATCACTGGAGACCCACGGCGGGCCGGAAATATCATTTAACGGATTTTTCGGTGATTACCGGATCACCACGAAGTACGCGGGGGTTCGCAAGGAGCATGACGTGCATCTGGGCAAAAACGGCGCGAGTGATTTCGCGCTGACGGTTCAATAGCGAGCGCAAGGAAGGCGATATGAATCATTCAAGTGATGAGTTTGATCTGCGAGGTCGGCGGGCGCTGGTGACCGGGTCGAGCCGGGGCATCGGTCGGGCGATCGCGCTGGGGCTGGCGCGGCATGGGGCGGACGTGGCCGTTCATGCGGTCAGCCGGGCGACCGAAGCGCAAACAGTCGCGGAGCGGATTGAAGGAATGGGCGTGAAATCGACGACGATTCTGGCGGATTTGAGCGACGCGGCGGCGGTGGACCGGCTGGCGGATCAGGCGGTCGATGCGATGGGCGGAATCGACATTTTGGTGCTGAATGCGTCGATGCAGATCACGCGGGCGTGGCTGGAGATTTCACCGGACGAATATGAAACGCAGATGGCGGTGAATGTGCGGGCGTCGATGCGACTGATGCAGCGGTTGACGCCTGGCATGATTGAGCGGCGCTGGGGACGAGTGCTGACAATCGGCAGTGTGCAGCAGGCGAGGCCTCACCCGCGGATGCTGGTGTACGCGGCGAGCAAGGCGGCGTTGGTAAACATGGTGATGAATCTGGCCAGGCAGTTGGCACCGCATCACGTGACGGTGAACAACCTGGCGCCGGGCGTGATCGAGACGGAGCGTAATGCTGAGGCATTGGCGGATCAGGCGTATCGGCAGCAGGTGGAGGGCGCGGTGCCGATGCGGGATTTCGGGCAGGCGGAAGATTGCGTGGGAGCGGCGTTGCTGATGTGTTCGCAGGCCGGTCGGTATATCACGGGAACGGATTTGATGGTGGACGGCGGATTGCACTTACCCTGAACTTTTTGAAAGGCGGCGAAAATGAGCCACAAGATGGATTTGAATGAACTGCGGAAGATTCGTGAGACGGTGGAGCGGATCGCGTTGCCGCTTGACGAAACGGAGATTTGCGAACGGTATGAGCAACTTTACACCGGGGCGGTAAACGACGTGATGCGGGAGATGTGCCTGACGAACGTGGCGCTGCCCGCGGAAATCATGCCGCTGCGTGATGAGATGACGCTGGCGGGATTCGCATTCACGATTCGCTCGGCGGCGGACCCGACGCTGGAGGGGGAATTGGAATTGCGCGTGAAGATGCTGGATGAACTGAGGCCCAACCACGTGTGTGTGTGGAACGCCAACGGGGACGACAAAGCCAGTCACTGGGGCGGGGTGATGACACAGACCAGCAGCAAGCGGGGATGCCGGGGCGCGATCATCGACGGGGGCATTCGGGATACAAAGGACATTTTGAGCCAGGGTTTTCCGATCTGGTGCCGGTATCGCACGTCGAACGGATCGCTGAGTCGGGCGAAGATGACGGGCTATCAGATACCGATCATCATCGGGGGGGTCATCATCAAGCCGGACGATTTGATTTTCGCGGACATTGACGGGGTGATCGTAATCCCCCGGAAGTTGATCGTACCGGTGCTTCTGCGAGCGGAGGCGATCGAGAAGAACGAGTTGGAGATCAAGGACTGGGTGGCGGCGGGATTGAGCACGACGGAGATTCACGACCGCGGCGGATACTTCTGAACCGGCGGCGATACTTGTCGCCTGAAGCCGCGAATGAACGGACGAGCTGAAATGGGATGTTCGGATGCAACCCGGATCGTCGACACCGGGCGTGTTTCGGGAAAATCACTCGCGCCCGGCGAAGCCGAGTTGCTCGTCCAGCCATTCATCGTAACGCAGCACACCCTTGCGCTGTTGAAGGGATTGTCGCTCGGCTTTGTTTTGCGCGGCGGCGATGATGCGGGCGATCAGCAGGCGGTGCAGCCGGGCGCCCCCGCCGAGCATCACACGCAACAACCGGCGACGGGGCGGTGTGCTGTATCGCCGCAACAATTCATCCTCCAGCGAAACAAACGCGGTCACGCTGCCGGGGTCGCCCTGTCGCGCGCAGCGCCCGAACAATTGCCGGTCCACACGCGATGAATCATTGCGATCCGCCGCGATCACTTCCAACCCCCCGCTTCGCTCACGCACCGGCCCAGCTTGATGTCCGTGCCGCGACCGGCCATGTTCGTCGCCACCGTGATCGCGCCCGGTTGACCGGCTTGTGCGACGATTTGCGCTTCTTCCGCATGGCGCACCGCGTTCAACACCTGATGTTGCAAGCCCGCCTCGGTCAACAATACGCTGAGGTGTTCGCTGTCTTTGATGCCGCGCGCGCCGATCAGCACGGGGCGGCCTTCGCCGTGCAATCGCCTGATGCGTTCGACCACCGCGGCCCACTTGCGGGGAGCGTCGGCATGTACCTGATCGGGCGCGTGTTGGCGGATGCAGGGCCGGTGCGTGGGGATGCGGACGACCTGCCGGCGATAGACCTGCCAGAACTCGTGGCGGGCTTCCCACGCCGTGCCGGTCATGCCGCACGGTTTCGGATATTGCCTGAAAAACCGCTGAAAACTGATGAGCGCCAGCGTATCTTTCATCGGCTGGATGTCGAGTTGCTCCTTCGACTCGACCGCCTGGTGCAGGCCGGCGCGCCAGGTGCGGTCGGGCATCAGTCGCCCGGTGAACTTATCGACGAGTACGATTTTGCCTTCGTCGATGATGTA
>JBAYVY010000047.1:0-14271 GCA_041674345.1 Phycisphaeraceae bacterium
CCCCCGGCCCGGCCCCGGCCCGGTTCTTTTTGTCCGCGACGATCATTCTATATTCGGCGAAAGGTGAATCCATCCATGAGAATGCGTTGCCCCGGGAAGCACACTCCGTCACACACCGATGTCCCGCATCCTCCGGCTGTCTTCCGGCTCCCACTGACGCCCACGTTCGCCCATCAGCCATTGGGCGGCGTTTTGCGTCAGTTCCCGGCTGCAAGTCAGGCCCAGTTTGATCTTGATGTGTTCACGGTGGGTTTCAATGGTTTTGATGCTCCGGCTGAACACACGCGCGATGTCACGCATGGAGCGCCCCCGGCCGATCATTTCAAAAACTTCCATCTCACGATCACTCAGATGCGCCAACGCGGATCGGCCGTTGTGCGGATGCAGGGCGGACTGAATGATGCCGGAGGCGACAGGGGCGCTGAGATAGGTTTTGCCGCTGAGTACCTGAGACAGTGCGGCGAGAACCTCCTCCGGCGGCCTGCTGGTCATGATGTAGCCGTTGGCGCCGGCGCGGAGAACCCGTTCGGCGAAGACCGTTTCGTCGTAACCGGCCAGCACGAGTATCCCCATCGCCGGCCAGCGCCGGCGAATCTCCCGGATCATGTCCAGACAGGAGTGTTCGGCGAAACACAGGCCCATGACCAGCGCATCTGGCGTGTGGCGTTGAAGCTCGGTCATGGCGTCATGGATCGAGCAGGCCGCGCCGCAGACGCACAGGTCGTCCCGCCCTTCGATCAGCGCGGTCAATCCCGCGTGGATGACCGGCTGGTTGTCCAGCACGAATACGCGCGCTGTGTCTTTGTCCGGGACGGTCGCCGTGCGGGATGTGTTCATGGTGAATCTCCATGCGGCCCATGAACAGGGAGAGGGAAACACACCTGCCTGACGAAAACAACGGCAACGATCCCCCTCGATATGAGCCGGCCATTATACCCCGTCAGGTCTCCCGCCAACGCATATTTCCTGAAAATGCGATTTTTTTTGCATGACTCCCCTAGGGGATCGCTTAGGGTGATTCGTGCGCGTCTGATGGATCATCGGTCCAAATCGTATGCGAGAATCAGCCCGGTCCCTGATGGGCGGCGGGAGATGGATCGGCTACAAAGGATCATCGACATCTCAGGAACGCGGCTCGTCTTCAGGGGAACATCGCCTTTCACGGAAGTTCCAGGGTTTGAACTCGGACACGGAAGTCCTCCGATCGATGTCGCGGTCGTCGTTGCCCCTGCGGATCAACCGGGAAAGGAGGTCGGCGACGGAACAATTCACGGTGGTCGTTCGGTGATCCTGTCGATTGGCACGAATCCGACTCTTATTCACAATGAAAAGGAGAATCTCAGATGAAGTATTTCGCAATGGTACTGGCGCTGATCGCCGGAGCGGCCTATCTGTCCGCTCCCGCAATGGCTGATGAAACCAACAGCGCCGCGGCACATGTGATCGTCAACGTCGTTCCGAACGTCGCGGTCACCGCCAACACGCCGCAAGTCGTTGTCAACTCCATTCAGTCCTCCGAGTTCAACGTCGCCGTGCAGTTCCAGGTCCAGGCCAACACGCAAGTGCTGGACCTGAGCGTGCAGGCGTCCAACCTCTTCAAGCATGACGACATCGCTTCTCCCTATGTGATTCCGCTCAAGAGCGGCACGGAGACGGTGTCCGCCACGATCACGTCCGGCAGCCCGCTGGGCGGCGCGAACAACCTGCTGAGCTTCACCGGATCGGCGGCTTCGCCGATCTCCGTGATCGGTCATTCCTATCCGGCCATGACCACCGCGACCAAGCGGTACGGCAGCGGCCAGGGCGAGTTCTGGAACCAGGCGGTCGATGTGACCGTCGCCTATGACCAGTCCAGCCAGACCCTGCCGACCGGCGAATACAGCGGCGCCATTCAGCTCACCGCCCTGGTTGTCCCGACACCATAACCCCGATGAGAGCCGACCTCGTGTGAGGCCGGTGTCTCCGCAAGACCCGAACGGTTCGTGCCAATCGACATCTTCACCGAATCATCGCGTGGATCGGGGTGTGTGACATGATGTGCGGACGGCGAATCAGGCCGTGGATCCCAGCGACAGCGGCAGCGATCACCTCGCTGCTGCTGTCTTTTCCATGTTCGGCGCAGAACGTCGCCATCGTGACGCAAAACACGGATGTCCCGCTGTCGGGGAACCGGACCGAACTGCATATGACCCTCGACAATCATTCCTCTCAATCGGTGCAACTGCGACTGCGCCCGCCCCACGCGGCGAGAATGGATGAGATCGAGCGGACCTACGTGCCGATGCGGAATTTGCCCCAACTGGAAGTGCGGATGGATGAACTGACCGCCACCGTGGAAGCCGGCGAAAAAAAAGACTTGACCGTGCAATTGAGTCAGCGAACACCGATGCTGGCCGGGCGATACAAATTGATGTTCGTCGCGGAGGATGCACACAGCCGGGAACAGATCGCCACCGGGGCGGCTTACTTTTCCGTCGCGCCCCAGGTGACGCTCGGCGCGGCCCAGATGGTCAATATCGACCCGACCGGCGACCCGTCGGGCATCACCGCGATGGTGCGATTCAGCGTCGCGGCCAACGTGCGCTGCGTCCGCGTGGCGGTGGTCAGCGGCGATTTGCTGCTGGAACACCGCGACCGGTCGCCGATCCGTTTGCGGCTGGAGCAATCGGGCGGCGCGGAACTGATTTGTCGCGGCCGGTTGAAGCCCGACTCCGCCATGTTGCGATTTTCAGCCGATACCGGCACGCTGACGGTCGCCGGATCGCAAACGCAGTGGATCGAACTGACCAGCGCGATGACGGATCAGGGCATGGATGATGATTTGTTCGTGCGGCTGCGGTGGAAGCACGACGCGCGTGCGCCGCTGCCCGCGGGGCGGTATGGGGGACAGGTGCAGTTGCTGGTCATACCGGTATTGGAGCGGTGATCGCGTTGAATGATCGGAGGTGCGGCATGAAACTTCAAAGACACCGAATCGGCGCGGCGGCGGCGATGTTGTGCGCGGGGCTGATCTGGACGACCGCGGCATGGTCGCAGGTGGCGATCCAACCGGCGTTCGTCGAAGTGGACTTGGAGAGCGGCAGGCCCACGGGGCAGTTCGTCATCACCAACGTCACCGACGAGGAACAGCAATATCGCATCAACGCGCGCCACTTCGCATATGACGCGCACGGCGTGTTGCAATACCCCGGCGACGATTCGCCCCGGTCGCTGGCGCCCTGGATTCGGTTCAACCCGACGGAGTTCACGATCCCGCCGAACAGCAGCCGGGCGGTGCGCTTCGTGATTATCCCCAGGGGCAAACCGCAAGCGGGCGAATACTGGGCGGCGATGAGTCTGGAAGGTTTGAAAGCGAGGCGGACGCGGATGGACATCGGTCAGGACAGGTCGATCAACCTGATGGTTTCGACGACGCTGCTGGTGCCGGTGTTCGGGCGCGTGGGGCGGATCACGTATCAGGGCGAGTTGGGGCCGCTGGGCATCGCGCCGTCACCGGAAGGAACGAAGCTGACGGCGATGGTTCGCAACACGGGAACGGGCCGGCTGGTGGCGATGGGCCATTACCGCCTGCTGGACGCAGGAGGCGGGGAAATCGCCGCGGGCAAGATCGGCCACTCCTACGTGATGGCCGGCGCGGAACGCATCTTTGACGCCGATGCGCCGGCGGATTTGCCCGCCGGCCGGTACACGCTGGAAGTGTCGTACAAAACGGATCGACTGGCGACGGCGCTGACCGGCCGGGCGGTGATCGACTGGACGCCCCCGGTGCCGGTGCCGGGTCCGCCCAAAACTTTGGGGAGCCGTTAGCGAACGGCTTGACTGGAACTTGCGATGGGGGGCGAATGACGAAACTCGAATGACGAATCAAATCCGAAGTCCGAAACTCGAAACGGGATCCCGGCCAAGCCGAGGACGGCATGGCCGGGCTTGGGTTGCCTGTTTCGGATTTCGAGTTTCGAGTTTCATTCGTCATTCGAGTTTCGTCATTCGTCATTTCCCATCCCCCGGAAATTGGGGCCGCCCCGCCACCCGTCGGGATGAAGGGCTCGAACCCCGCGCCGAGCCACCATGAACAGATGCGATCCAATATGCAATGACGGACCCGTCGGACGATGGGCGCTGGCGGGGCTGTTGCTGGCGACCGTGTTTTGCGCCGGCGCTGAGCAGGCGGAGCGGCCTCGAACGGAAGTGGTGCAGTTGTCGCTGATCGGGACCAAGCCCTGGCAGCGGACGGTGGTGGATGATCTGGATGTGTTGAAAGTCGAGGGGCAGCGGTGGCTGCCGCTCCAGCGGTTGGCGAAACTGCTGGCGGCGAAGGTGGAGGAGAAGACGGAACAGACGATGTATCAGTTTGACGGCGGGCCGGGCGCGACGCTGGACAAACGCAACGGTTTGCTGGAATCCCCGGGGTTGGAGCAGCCGATCCGGGTGATTTTCGCGCGATCGGAAATCACGGGGGGCAATGAGGTGTACGTGCCGGAGGGGGCGATGTCGCACCTGCTGGATTTGCCGCTGCAATGGGACGAGGCGGGCTATGCGTACCGGGTGGAGACGACGCGGGCGCTGGGCCTTTGGAAAACGCCGGAGCGGGCGTCGATGTTTCGCATCGGGGCGAATCTGATACCGACGAACCTGCCGAGCGTTTTGCCGACGGCCCATCCGCGGTCGTTTTCACTGGACTACGTGGACGTGCGGATGCAGTTGGGCGCGGACGTGGCGCGACCGGGGAACGCGCCGGAACACGTGGCGCTGTCGTCGCTCCAGCAGACGTTCTGGGGACAATTGCTCGGCGGGGGTTACAAGGTGCAGTTGTCCCAGCCGGGCGTGAGTTGGGATCGCATTCAGGGCCTGCGGGTCGATGAGCAGATCACCGACCCGGTGCGCGTCGAATACTTCGACTGGATTTACCAGTGGGATCGAGGCGAGATCGGCCTGGGCGACGCGAACACCGGCCTGAACGACCTGGTGTTTCCATTTGTGCAATACACGGGGCTGCGCGTCAGCGGCGTGGCGGGCGAAGGATGGAATGAGGAGACATTGCCCGACTCGTTCAATCGGTTGGAGGGGGCGATCATCCGCCCGGTGCCGTTCGCCGGGGTCGCGCCGGTCGGTTCGACGGTCGATCTGTTCATCAACGGCCAGCGCGTCAACAGCACGGAGGTGCTGACGATCGACCCCACCGCCCCGCCGGGCTTCGGCACGTGGAAGTTCGAGGACATCCGCCTGCCGCCGGGCGCGCTCAACGAAGTGCGAGTCCGCGTCACCGAACCCAGCGGCGTCGTCACGCAGATCGACCGCCAGGTGCTCGGCACCAACGCGCTGTTGCCCAGGGGCGGCATCGTCTATCTCGGCAGCATCGGCACCGCGCGCGACGTCCAGCGCATGCGCACCGGCGGATTCATCGGCGGCGGACGCGTCATGTACGGTCTGACCGACCGGCTGACCATCGGAACCGTGCTGGCGTATCAGGATCGGCTTCACTGGTTCGCCGATCACGCCACCGAACTGCCCCTGCGAAGCGCGCACGCCGGTTTCGAGGCGTACTGGATGCCCCTCGATCCGCTGCTCATCGTCGCGGAACTGGCGACCAGCAGCGGCGACCTGCCCGACGGCCGATCACAGGACGACCTGGCGGCGGTGATCCGCACAAGCTGGTATCCGTCGCGCGCCCTGTCGATGGCGACCGGACTGTTTTACTACGGCCCGCACTATTTCAACGGACAAACGCTCAGCCCGACCGATCGCATGGGCTTCTGGATATCGGGCCGGTGGAACGCCGCCGATTGGATGTCCACCGAAGCGGCGGTCGGATGGGCACAGGACAATCTCGCCGGGGAACAGGCGCAAACGCTGGGCGTGGGTTTTCAATCGCTGACGGTTCGCATGTACCCTTTGCCGCAGTGCCGGTGGAGCTACGAACTGGACCGGCTGGAAGCGGACAACGGCGAAGGAACGCCGCTGCTGCATACGTTCGAGTTTCAAAGCGAACCCTTGCCGCGATGGTCGATCACGGGCTTGTGGGCCATCGGAAGCGATGTGGTGCTTCAGCAGAGCAGCGACTTTTTCGCGGGGCTGAACCTGCCGGGCATCGGACTGGGCCAGACCGAACAGCAATGGTTTCGCGCCCGATACCTGCTCGGTCCGGGTCACAGCGTCGCGGCGGGATATTTTCGCTCGCAACAGTATGAGCGTGTTTCGATGTTGCATGATTTTCGCACGTTCGACAAACCCTGGCTCCTGTTCCATACCGAGATCGGACGCAACCTGATGACCGACTCGATCTATTTTGAAAACCGCTCCGACTGGCTCTTCGATCGTCAGGGCGACTGGCGGTGCGGCGTGCGCGCCAAATATGAGGAACACGAGTGGGCTGTCGGTGTGTACCTGGCCATCACCGATCAACTGGTCCTGCACGAAGGCGGCGTGTTGCGCACGGCGGACATCCCCAGCGAATACGGCGTCTATCGCGGGCTAATCAACCCCGACAACAGCGGCGCCATCGCCGGCCGGGTCTTCATCGACATCAACGCCGACGGCAAGCCCGACGCCGACGAACCGGGGTTGGCCGGTGTCCGCGTCATGGTCGAAAACCTGGACACCGCGGTCACCAACAAGGCCGGTTATTACGTCGTCCCCCGATTGTCGCACCGGGGCGAATTACATGTATGGGTCGATCTGAGCAGCGTGCCGGCGATCTACACGCCCACGCACGCCATGCAAAGCGCCGAACTGCGATCGCGCGCCGTCACGACGGTGAACCTCGGCGTCACGCCCAGCCATGCGATCCTCGGCAAAATCGTCATGGTTCACGCGGAGGACCAGCAGGCCGGCGTCGGCGGCGTCCGCGTGATCCTCCGCCGAAACACCGATGGCTCCATCGTGACGCAATCCATCACCGCCGCCGATGGAAGTTATTACCTCGGCGATCTGCGCCCCGGTGTGTATCACATCGAACTGGATCCCGAAACATTGCCCGCCGGCCACGACATGCCGCGCCTGCCCGCGGCGGTGAGCATCCACCCATCGGCCGAGCCGGCGGAAGTGGAAATGCCCGCCTGCCTGTTGCAAGCCCCCGATGCGCCGGAACAGTTGACCCCCCTGCCGCGGCGCACACCGAATGCGCCGCCGGCTCAGCCGGAGATTTTGCTTCCGAAGATACCGACCGCTCCCTCATCGCCGTGAGCTTCGCCTGGGCATCATCAGCATCAGCCCCATTCCCAGCAGCGCGATCGTCGCCGGTTCGGGCACGGCTTCCAGCGCGATGCGATCCACAAACAGGCGGGCGCTGGCGCTGCCGTCGGCGATGACTTCAAAATTCAATGTCAGCAGGTCGGGTTGGCCGGCGTAGGCGCTGATGTCGTAGCGGTAGCGCGTGAAATCGGCATTGACCATGCCCATGTTCTCCGCCGGCGGAAGCCACAATTCAATCGTACCGGTCGGCAGGATCAACTGCGCCTTCTTGATTCCGCCGAAACCGATCAGCGCCAGATCGGCGTACAGCCATTGCGTGCCGGCCGGAACGGTGAATTGCTGCCAGAGGGTCTTGGTGCCGGATTGTCCCTGCTCGAATTCCGCGCCGGCGTAATGCGTTCCTTCGGTGGGCGTCTTCGGCGAGGTACTCACGATGAATCCGCCGCCGCTCCAGCCGTTCAACCCGTCTTCAAAGCCGCCGTTGACGATCCCGCCCGGCGCGTTGTTCACCGCAAGCGCCACGACCATTGCGAACACCATCATCCACTCCGCGCGAATGCAACCCGCGCGATGCGCCGCGTTGTCCGTCTTCATTGGTTCCCTCTCTCTCGCCCCGATATCGCTCGGCCCGTGATGTGTACCACCCATTATCAAGCCCTCCCCCGGCATAAGTCAAGCAAAAACAGCGGAACGGATACGGTGGGGGGCGCATGACAACCGGCGCACTCGCCTGAACGGGGCCTGAGAAGCAAAACCCCCCGCCGCGTCCCGGGGGGACGCGCCTTGACCTCTCACTTCATAGCGGTGCAGCATGTGCAATATCCAACGCGCAATGTACCATGTGTCCGAATTACATCGCACATTGCACATTGAACATCGCACATCCGGTAAACTTTCGCCATGTCGAATCCCACCGCCCACGACACCCCCGCCATGCGGCAGTACCGCGGTTTCAAGGCCAAACACCCCGACTGCCTGCTGCTGTTCCGCATGGGCGATTTTTACGAACTGTTCTATGACGACGCCCGCACCATCAGCAAAGCGCTGGGGCTGACCCTCACCCAACGCACCGAAGGCATCCCGATGGCGGGCATGCCCTACCATCAACTCGACATTTATCTCCGCCGGTTGCTCACGCAGGGCTTCCGCGTCGCCGTGTGCGATCAGATCGAAGACCCGACCGCTTCCGGGGCTGCTTCCGGGGCTGCTTCCGGGGGCGGCGCAAAAGGACTGGTGCAGCGTGATGTGACGCGCGTGGTAACGCCCGGCACGTTGACCGACGAATCATTGCTCGACGAGGGCAGCGAAAATCCGCTGGCCGCCGTGCTGTTCACCGATGATGAACATGCGTCGGTCGCGCTGGCGGATTTGAGTACGGGGCGTTTCACGGTCGCATCGCTTTCCGGGTCCGAGATTCGGGATGAACTGTTGCGTCAGCGTCCGACGGAGTTGCTTTTCGCCGAACCGGCCGACAGCAAGGTGCCGCAGCGTGTCCGCACGCTTGCCGAGCAACTGAACTGTTCGCTCACCGCCCGCCCCGCCTGGCAGTTTCGCGCCGCCGAGTCGCTTGAAACGATGTGCAAGCAGTTTCAGGTTTCGACGCTCGCCGGTTTCGGGCTGGATGACAACGACCCGGTCGTCGGCGCCGCAGGCGCGGTGGTTGCCTACCTGCTGGAAACCCAACCCGCCGCCAACGGACGCCTGGCGCACCTTCAGCCGCCCACCCGTTTTGAGCGATCCGATCATCTGGTGATCGACCCGACTTCGCTGCGATCCCTCGAAATCGAACGCACCATGCGCACCGGCGAAATCACCGGCTCGCTGCTCGGCACGCTCAACGATTGCCGCACGGCGATGGGCAAACGTCTGCTCCGCCACTGGCTTTGTTTTCCGCTGCGCGATCGCCCCCGGATTGAGCAGCGTCAAGACATCGTCGCGGCGATACTCGATGACCCGATTTTCTCCGATGGTCTGGCGAAATATCTGCCCGGGGTGCAGGACGTGCAACGGATCGCCGGCCGCATCGCCATCGGCCGGCCCAGCCCGCGCGATCTGGTGGCATTGGGCCAGTCCGCCGGTCAACTGCACACGCTGCGCGATCTGCTCGCCGAACGCCCGGCGTTGAAACCGATGTGCGACGCGCTCACGGAACTGGCCGGTTCGCTCGACGAGTTGGTCGAGCGTTTCGCCAAGGCGTGCGTTGATGCCCCGCCGGCGCATCTGCGCGACGGCGGGTTGATCCGCGACGGCTACGATGCGACCCTCGATGAATACCGCATGTTGCAGCGGGACGCCAACCAGTGGCTCGCCCAATACCAGGCGCGGCTCATCACCGAGACCGGCATCGACCGCCTGAAAGTCGGCTACAACAAAGTGTTCGGCTACTACATCGAACTCTCGCAAGCCCAATCCGCCAAGGCCCCGCCGCATTTTGCGCGCAAGCAGACGCTGAAAAACGCCGAGCGATACATCACGCCCGACCTCAAAGAGTTCGAGAACAAAGTGCTCAGCGCCGAGTCGAAAGCCATCGCCCGCGAACAGGAATTGTTCGCCGAACTGGTGCGGTTGGCCGCCGATCGGTTGACGGCTTTGCAGCGCTATGCGCAAACCATCGCCGAGTTGGACGTGCTGGCCAACTTCGCGCGCCGGGCCGGCAAGTTCCGTTACGTCCGGCCCACGCTGGTCGATGAGCCGGTGCTCGATATCGTCGCCGGTCGTCACCCGGTGCTTGACGAATTGCTGGCTGACAAGTTTGTTCCTAACGACATATGCCTTGGGTCTTCCACTGCGTCCCTTCGTCCCTCCGTCCCTTCGTCCCTTGCCTTGATAACCGGCCCCAACATGGCTGGCAAAAGCACGTTCATCCGGCAGGCCGCGCTGCTGACGCTGCTGGCGCACACCGGGTCGTACATTCCCGCCGAATCGGCGACCATCGGGCTGACCGATCGCATCTTCACGCGCATCGGCGCGTCCGATGAACTGCATGCCGGTCAATCGACGTTCATGGTGGAAATGGTCGAGACGGCCAACATCTGCCTCAACGCCTCGCCGCATTCGCTGGTGATACTCGATGAAATCGGCCGGGGCACCAGCACGCTCGACGGATTGTCATTGGCGTGGGCCATCGCCGAACATCTGGCCCGCTTCCGGGGGCGCACGCTGTTCGCCACGCATTATCACGAACTGACGCAATTGTCGGAACTGTTCGACAACGTGGCGAATCTGCACGTGACGGTGCGCGAATGGGAAGACGAAGTCGTGTTCCTGCATCGGGTGAGTCCCGGCGCGACGGATCGCAGCTACGGCATCCACGTGGCGAAAATCGCCGGCCTGCCCCCGGAAGTTGTCAAACGCGCCAATCAACTTATGCAACAGTTCGAGCTGCATACCAGTCCGACGAATGCTAAGCCGCAAGCGGCCAGGGCGGACCCGCAACCTTCGCTGTTCACCGAATACATGGAACACCCGGCGACGACGAAATTGCGCGAAGCCGACCTGAACACGCTGACCCCATTACAGGCGTTCGATCTGCTGCGGCAGTTGCAAAAGGAATTGAGCGAATAACGGACGGAAGAGGGGCCCTTCGTGCCTCCCGCTAAACCCTCTCTTCCCCGAACCCTGAATCTTGAACCCCGCCCCCCTGACTGCCATCGCGGTTCGTGCTATCATGCGGGCTTGGTTGCGAGCATCCTCAATTTCACGAGACACGGCTATGAAAGTCCATGAATACCAGGCCCGCCAACTGCTGGCCGACGCAGGCGTTCCCGTTCCCCCCGCGGTGGTCGCTGAAACCTCGCTCGACGCGCAACGCGCTTTTGACCGGCTGACCACGCGCGACGGCGCGCGTCGCTGCGTCGTCAAGGCGCAGGTCCACGCCGGCGGTCGCGGCAAAGGCGGCGGCGTGAAAATCGTCTCCTCCGCCAAAGAAGCATATGACGCGGCCTACCAGATTCTTTCCAAGCCGCTGATCACGCCGCAGACCGGGCCTGAAGGCGTGAAGGTGCGAAAGCTCCTGGTCGCGTCCGCCGTGGATATCGCCAAGGAATACTACCTCGGCGTGGTACTGGACCGCACCAGCGCCTGCCCCGTGCTGATCGCCAGCGCCGAGG
The DNA here is from genome assembly GCA_041674345.1 of Phycisphaeraceae bacterium. GTDB lineage: Bacteria > Planctomycetota > Phycisphaerae > Phycisphaerales > Zrk34 > JBAYVY01. The sequence continues at coordinate 11,301 of JBAYVY010000047.1, forward strand.
GCGGCATGGACATCGAGGAAATCGCACACACCAAGCCCGAAGCGCTGTTCAAGGTGCGACTGCATCCGCACCTGCCGTTGCAACCCTATCAGGCGCGCGATCTGGCGTATCGGCTGGGCTTCAAGGGCCGGCAGGTCCGCGCCGCGGCGAAAATCATGCACCAGGTCTGCGACCTGTTCCTCCACAACGACGCGATGCTCGTCGAGATCAATCCGCTCATCGTCACCAAGCCCACCGATGAACACCCCGACGGCATGGTCATGGCGATCGACGCGAAAATGACCTTCGATGACAACGCCCTGTTCCGCCACGAAAACATCGCCGCGCTGCACGACCCGCTGGAGGAAGCCGACGCCGAAATCGAAGCCAAGCGGTTCGGCCTGTCGTACATCAAACTCGACGGCACGATCGGCTGCCTGGTCAACGGCGCGGGTCTGGCGATGGCCACGATGGACACGATCAAACTGCACGGCGGAAGCCCGGCGAACTTTCTGGACGTCGGCGGCGGGGCTTCGGAGGAAGCCGTCACCGAGGCGTTCAAAATCATTCTCGCCGATCCGTGCGTCAGGGGCGTGCTGGTCAACATTTTCGGCGGGATCATGCAGTGCGACAAAATCGCCCGCGCGATCGTGAACGCCGCCAACAATGTCGGTTTCACCGTTCCGCTGGTCGTGCGACTGGAAGGCACGAACGTCGATGTCGCCCGTAAGATCATCGACGAGGCGAAAGATCAGATACCGATGCTCCAGCCCGCGGCCGACCTGAACGAAGCGGCGGAGAAAGTCACCGCCGCCGTCGCTGTCGCCGCCGCGTAAGAACAAAATGACGAATGACGAAATCCGAATGACGATTTAGCCAACAGCCACAAGCCAACAGCCAACAGGTGTAGGGATGTTCCGCTGTCTGTTGGCTCGTGGCTGTTGGCTCTGATCCGATTCGTCATTCGGATTTCGTCATTCGTCATTTCAAGCTATGCTGACCGGCATGACCAAGGTGGTGGCGATCCATTCGGCCCACGATTCGCTGCTTGATTTCATTCTGCACCACCTGCGCGTGCGGATGGGCGTGTGCAGTCTCCAGCGCGTGACACGGGGCTACACGCTGGAACATCGCACCATTCCCGACTGGAACTTCATTTACGTGACGCGGGGCAAAGCCGTGTGGGTCATCGACGGCACGGCTCATCCGCTGAACACCGGCGATCTGGTGATGGTTCCGCCTCATGTCGGGCATCACGCATACAGCACGACGAAAAAGATGCGTCTGGTGTCGGTGCATGTCGAGCCGAAACTTCCCGGCGGGCAGGACGTGTTCGCCCTGTTGCCTCCGCCGCGTACGCTGACGGTGGAACGCGACTCGCCGCTGGATCGTTACCTGCGTGGCGCTGAAACGGAGATGGATCGGTTGTCCGATCAGCCGATGGTCAGCCGGTTGTACCTGGCGGCATGGGCGCGGCTGGCGGTGCTGGAAATGCTGCGATGTCACGGCGGGCCGTCGGCGCGAATGCCGGCGGCCATCGACCCGCTGCTGGTGCGAATCCTGCAACTGCTGAGCGACCGGCTGACCGAATCGCTGACACTGGCGGAACTGTCGCGGCGCGTGGGGTATTCGGGCCAGCATTTGAACCGGCTGTTTCGGCGCGAGTTGGGCGTCACGCCGTTGCAGCATCATCGCCGGTTGAAGCTGGAAAAGGCGGCTGAACTGCTGTTGCGCGGCGCGTTGAGCGTGCGGGGCGTGGGGCAGACGGTGGGCATCGCCGACCCGTTTTATTTCAGCCGGTTGTTCCAGCAACACTTCGGCAAAAGCCCGACGGAATATCGCCGCTCCGCCGAAACGGCGATGTCCGATTCGGTGTAGGAAAGCGTGTAAGAAAGGGCTTGCGTCCTGCGGCTTGCGGAAAACGCCATCGCCCAAGCCGCAGGACGCAAGCCGCAAGACCGACGGTCGATCAATAGCTTCCCACGCGATTTCTGAAGGTTACTTTTTCGGCTCGTCCTTTTTGCCGCCGAACAGGTCGCCGATGGTTTTGCCGATTTCCTTGGCGGCGTCATCGAGCGATTTGCCGGCCTTCTCGCCGACGTTGCCCAGCAGTTTGGCGGGGTCTTTAATCATGTTGCCGACGGTTCCGCCGAGGTGGTCGGCCACGCCGGACAGGTCGCTGGTCAGCGTGCCGGCCAAATCACCGGGCAGATCGGTCAGCGAGCTGATCGCGGCGGCGGTAATCATGGGGAACACGCGGGCCATGACTTCGTCCATCGCCATGCCCTGGGCGTTGTCCTGCGTGACGTTTTCCAGCACGATGTCGGGCACGGTCACGGCTTTGGTGCCGAGCGGGGGCACATCCAGGTGGGCGGTGACGCCCTTGATGACAAGTTTTTTGATGACGAATTTTTTGGAACTTCCGGTCTTTTCTTTCGCCGCGGCGCCGCCCTGGAACTTTTTGAGGTGATCGAGGATGGGGGAGATGTTGTTGCCCTTGTCGTTTTTCTGGATGTGGAGATCGAGCTTGTCCAGTTCGATGAGGGGCACTTCGATGGTGTCGCTCATCAGCGAGCCGGTGGCGACCTGGAGTTTGAAGTCGCCGGTGTGCATGAGGTAGGGCGCGTCGAAACCGGGCGGGTTGGCGATCTGGAGGCCCGACAGCCCGACCGATCCGCCGAGCAGGGAGATGTTGACGCGATCGACGGTGGTATCCACGCCGAGCGCGTAGGTGCCGCCTTTTTCAAGGGCGGCCTTGGCGATGGCGTCGATTTTGAACCAGGCCACGGCCAGCGCGATGAGCAACACGAGCACCAGCGCCACGACGATCTTCAGCAGCTTCTTCATGAATGTTTCTCCGTGAAATGGGATTCCGACCCGATGGAGACATTGTATCTCAGTGATGAGTGATGAGCGAGGGGGAGCCGGGATTTTGGGGGAGCCGGGATTTGGTGATTTGGTGATGTTTGATTTGGTGAAGTAGGCGGAGCCG
>JBAYVY010000048.1:0-14055 GCA_041674345.1 Phycisphaeraceae bacterium
GACTGCGTTCCGTCAGAGACGAAACCAGAGCTATGTACTTCACTCGAATCCGTTCGAGTTCCATATCTCCCTATATCGGCTACCACAGGAAATCACATCAGTTATTCTTGCACGGCCGCTAACCGCGGAGCTCACGCCAGTTTCAGTGTGTGCATCACGCCGGCGGTCGCGGCGAACGTCACGGCTTGCGCATCGACGCGGTGCGCCGTCGTGCCGCTGATCGACACGATCCGCCGCCCCTTCGGTACGCGCACGACGAGCTGCGCATTGCGATCGCCGACCAGCGTCGCGCCGGTCAGCTTGCCGGTTTTCCATGCGAGATCGACGGTCACACCCGGCCGCGCCCGCAGGCCCGCGGCGCTGCCGGTCGGCCAGGCGTCGGGCAGCGCCGGCAGCAGTTCGATTTCACCGTCGTGACTTTGCAGCAGCATTTCGATGATGCCCGCGCATGAGCCGAAGTTGCCGTCGATCTGGAACGGCGGGTGATCGTCGAACAGGTTGATGTGCGTGCTTCGCCGCAGCAAGACTTGCAGCATTTCATAAGCGCGTCGCGGCTCATGCAGACGGGCGAAGTGATTGAGTATCCATGCCGCCGACCAGCCGGTGTGCCCCCCGCCGTGTTTGAGCCGGCCGAGCAGAGAACGCTTCGCGGCCTGCGCCAGTTTCGGCGTCCTGCGCATTGAAATCTGCGAACCGGGGTGCAACCCGAACATATGGGAGATGTGACGATGGCCCGGCTCCGGCTCGCCGTATTCTTCCAGCCATTCCATCAATCGCCCGTCGCGTCCGACGCGGTTGGCCGGCAGACGATCGCGCGCCGCCGCCAGTCGCTTACGCATCGGCGCATCGACGTTCAACAGTTCCGCCGCTTCCAGCGTGTGCGTGAACAGTTCGCGCAGAATCTGGTTGTCCATCGTCGGACTCATGCACAGATGCCCCACCGTGCCGTCGGGCAACCTGTAATTATTTTCCGGCGACATCGACGGCCCGCACAGCAACCGCCCCTGTTCATCCTCGATCAGGTAATCGAGAAAGAACTCGCAGGCGCCGCGCATCATCGGGTAAGCGGTGTCGCGCAAAAACGCCTGGTCGCCGGTGAAAAGATAATGTTCCCACAAGTGATCGCACAGCCACGCCCCGCCGGTCGGCCACAACCCGCAACTGGCGTTGTCGCCGGGGCCGGTGAAGCCCCACGGGTCGGAGATGTGATGGCAGACCCATCCGCGGCAGTTGTAATGCGTCTTCGCCGTGCGCCGCCCGTTGTGCGCGATCAGCTTCATCCAATTGAACAGCGGCGTGTGACATTCGCTGAGGTTCGCAACTTCCGCCGGCCAGTAGTTCATCTGAATGTTGATGTTCGTGTGAAAATCACTGTTCCACGGCGGGGTCAGCGCCTGATTCCAAATGCCCTGCAAATTGGCCGGCAGCGTGTCGGGGCGTGAACTGCCCATCAGCAGGTATCGCCCGAACTGAAAATACAACTCGACCAGTCCCGCGTCCTCGCCGCCTTCCTTCACGCGCTTCAATCGTTCATCGGTCGGCAACTTCGCCAGCGCCTTGTCCGCCTTCGTGTGCGCCAGCTTCAGCGACACGCGGTCAAACATCGCGCGATGATCGGCGACGTGATCGGCCAGCAGACGATCGTACCCTTTGCGCACCGCGCGACGCGCGATCGCGCGGGCCGCCTTCGCCGGTTCATCGCCCCGATAATCGCTCGCCGCCGAAATGATGATCGTCACCGCGTCGGCCCCCCGCACACGCAAGCGGTTGCCCGCCGACACCCACCGGCCCTTGTCGGCGATCAATCGCACGCAGCCGTGGAACCGCGTACCGAACGCCCCGCATTGCCCGGTGAACTCCAGCGTATCGGGGCCGGTCAATTTGTCACCGGCGTCGGCGGGTCGCTCGTAAAACGCCATCATGCCGATCCGTCCCGGCTTGTCGCACGTCATCCGCACCACCACCACGTTGTCCGGCGCGCTGACGAACACCTGCCGCTCGAACGTCGCGCCGTCATGCTTCCATCGCACACCAGCCATGCCCGTCGCCAAATCCAGCCATCGCCGATACCCGACCACCGCCCGATCACCCGTTGAACAGACGCTGCCCGGTTCATGCTCGATCCACAACATGCCCATCGTCTGGTACGGCTGAATGCGGTGCGGCGTGGCCATCATCGTCGCGTTCGCCAGGTACATCGCCTCCGCCGGTCGCCCCGACATCAGCAACAGACGCACCTGGGCCAGGTGTTCCGCCGCCGCGGGATTGTTCGCATCCTGCGACTGCCTGGCCCACAGCGAATCGAGGTTCAAATGCAGCAGTTCCCGATCCACCTGTCCGAACACCATCGCCCCCAGCGACCCATTGCCCACCGGCAGCGCGCTGGTCCAATTCCACTTCGCCGATTGTTCGTACCACAATTGCAAATCGCTCATCGCATCACCTCATGGCATATTCAATGGCTGGCCATCATACCAACGCGACACAACTCGCGTTTCCAGATGGGCCGTCTTCCTTCCAGGGGCGGGGGCGCTTGGCATTTACACTTGAGTCATAGGGGTACTTCGACCCCGTTTGCAGTTGTGCGTGTGCCAAAAACACCCGTGAACAAACACAACCGCGCGGCGAGAGCCAAACACCAAATCGGGTTTGCCCGGCAAGTCCGCTACATGAAGTCGAAACCGGAACCCAAGCCGATGGGCGATACTGCTCAAGGGTCGGCATCTTCGCCCCAACGGGGCGCAGGTTTGTAGCCACGGGTGAGCGCAGCGCAACCCGTGGAAAGGGTGAGCGCAGCGCAACCCGTGGAAAGGGTGAGCGCAGCGCAACCCGTGGATGGAATGCGCCCTGCACCCAATCTGCCCCGGCAGGGGCAGAGGAAATACCAACAACCACGTCACCGATCAATCAAACACATACCGCTCCTCAAACTCGATACCGTGTGCGCGGAGCAGCCGCAACAACTCCGATTTGAACTCTTCCTTCTTATGATGTTCGGCCTGTCCCGCGATGTACCCCCTCACCGCTTGCTCCTGCGATTTGCTCACCGAGAACACGCCATATCCCTCCTGCCATGCGAACTCGCCGAGTGGCGAAAATGTCTCGTGAATCCATTTGGACGATCGCGCCTTGGTCGTTCGCATCAAGTCCGACACCGACGCATCCGGTCGCCATCGCAAATACAGATGCACATGATCTTCCACGCCGCCGATATCGTACAAGACGCCCTTCTCGGCGCGAATGATCCCGCCGAGGTACGGATACAACCGCTCGGCGATATCCGATGAAATCCAACGCTCGCTGCTTTTGCAACAAGTGCGCCGACCATTTCTTGATCTGTCAGTTCGTCAGGTAGGTCTGCCAGAATCGCCTTGTATTCCCGTCGGATGACTTTCAAGCCGTCCCGTGCGCTTTTGGCATCGGCAACAGCTTCGTTCAATGCCGATTCCACAGATTCAACAGCACGGAAGCGCTCATTGTTATCTCTCCTTATTTGCTATGAACGAAAATATCTATGCGGCCTGAAATCGGTTTTCCCGATGCCACTTTAGACAGGCCGGGTCGATCGCAAATTTGATCGGAGGAATAATTTTCTGGCCGTGTCTCGCCGTGACTTGTTCAGAAATGGCGCGATCATTCAAGTTGCGAAGCCGATGACCCACACAAAGCGTCAGGTCATCGTTGATCGTCACCAGCCCGCTATCGAACAGGCGATCAAAAGTTGCCGAGAGGCATACCCCATTCGTCGGATCGGCGCGACGGCGTTCGTCCTATGATTGCCGCGAGTTGCTTGACGCGGCTATCGCTGGCTTTGGTGCGTTGAAAAGGAATCCGGCAATACAACTCGAACGCGAGAATCAATTGCTCGCGCGTCCAAAGTTCCCCATCATTCACCGGCCGATGGCCCATCATTCCCCTATTTGCATCAAAACATTCGTTGTGGGTTTACTGCATTCACGCATATCAATCGTTTTCGATGTCCCACCCGTCCGCTCATGGTTCATACTCCAACGCAAATTGTAGCGACTAACAGTGCTAACAAAAAGCCCAATCCCGCCGCAGTGGATCGCGCCGCTTGCCCAATCCGTCGATGCGATGGACAAATTCGCCGATGTGCCCCCGGAGGCCCGCCCCCTGATTCGTCAATCAGCCATCATGGCGCTGGCCGCCAAAGACCCGCAACTGAAAAAGCGTACACTGACCCATCTCTACAATCAGCGGCCGACGTGGTTGAAACTCGCCCACAACCAAATCGTTCACGTAACCGTTCACGGTTTCAGGCCATGGCAGCCGATGAACCTTATACGTGGCTGTTTTTTGTCACGTCACCAGCGCATCCCGCGTGCCGCAAGGCCCTTTGGCAGGGCCGGGAAAGTCCCGGGATGCGCACTTGATTATCCGCTGGTGCGATGGCTGCGGCTCAAGACCGTTCGCCTGATACGGTTGTCATATGCCCTTTCCACAGTGGAAAGCCAGTCGTTTCGAGTCCCGCGACGGCTGGTGGTTTCTATGCGCCGGATGCCGACGCTCAGACTCATTGAACACCATTTCGTTCGCATCTTCTCTTTGCTCTCCTGTGAACGGTTACGCTTATCTCATGCCTCTCGAGTTTTTGATAAAGCAACAAGAACTGGAATCTGTCGCAAGATAGTTTCTGCGGTGGCGGTATGGGTTGAATGCAAGTGCGTTCCTGGATCGCGATATGAGTTGTATGCACCCGCACTCAAATTGCGACGGGTTGGTGCGCGGCGAACTTTTCGCAAGTGATTTCGGGGGCGGGGGTTGATGCTTCCGGGGGCGGGCCGGTGCGCAGCAGGGTTTCGCGGTGGACGAAGGGCGATTTTATGGAAACCGGGCGAAACCTTCCGGGGGCGCACCGGAACGTCGCGTTTCGGGCTGCTTTACTTCCGGGGACTTCCGGGGACTTTCGGGGACTTCCGGGGGCTTTCGGGGACTTCCGGGGGCGCACAGGAATGTTGTCAAGTCGCGCACCGATGTGTCGCCGACGCAATGGTGCGTCCCCGGAAGTTACCCCCGAAAATGGATCCTGGAAGTCTCGGCGGAGCGATATGAAATGGGTGATATGCCCCGCTCTTTACTTCCGCCTTTCGACTTCCCACTTTCGGGCGGGTTCAGTACGCCCGGATCACGCCGATGACGATGCCCTGGATTTGCACCTGGTCGAACCACATCGGCTCGAAGGCGGGGTTGGCGGGCTGGAGACGAATCCGGCCCTTTTCGCGGTAGAGCTTTTTGAGCGTCGCTTCGCCGGTGTCCGGCAGCAGGGCGACGACGGTCTGCCCGTTGCGGGCGACATTGGTGCGTTGGCAGACGACGTAGTCGCCGCTGCGGATTTGTTCGTTGATCATGGACTCGCCGTTGACTTTCAACACGAAGACATCGCCGGAGCGGCCGGGCGGGGTGAAGAGGTCTTCGAGATCGAGGAACTCGCGGTCTTCGATGGCTTCGATGGGCAGCCCGGCGGCGATGGAGCCGACCATCGGAAGGCGGGTGGGGCGTTGTTCATCCGGCAATAGACAGCGGTCGGTAAGTTCCAAAGAGCGTGCCTTGTTCGGATCGCGGCGGAGTGCGCCCTTTTTGATGAGCGCCTCCACGTGCTCGAACACGGTGACTTTGCTGATGCCCACCGCGTCGGCCAGTTCCTGCATGGTCGGGGAACAGCCGCGGGTCAGGCGCGAGTCGCGGATCATGGTGAGAATTCGTATTTGCTTGGGCGTGAGATTCATGGACATGTTGTACCTCGGTCGTCACGATGGACGGTGCGGAAACGGACAGGGGATGAGCAGGGGAGGCATATGGATTGCCGCGGCGCGTGACAGGGTTGACCGTGACGCTGCGCGGCGTTCGCTTGCTGCTGGACCAGGTGGTCAGGCGAAGCACGGGCTGATCGCCCCCGGAAGCAGCCCCGCCCCCGGAAGCGGCCCCCGCCCCGGAAGCGGGTTCGACCGCCAGTTGACGAATGGTGTGCAGTTCATCGGCGGCCTGGTGAAGCTGGGCCGATTGCTGCCCCAGCCAGGCGTCGATCGCGGCGGATGCGGCGTGCAACAGCCCGCTACGCTCCCATTGATGCTGCACCGCCCCGATCCGAACTTCCAGCGGCGAGGGTTGGAGATGTTCAAAGCAATCACCCCCGGAAGCGGAAGCGGAAGCGATCCCGGCCTCATATGACTGGACTTGATCGTCGCGTGGCTGGTCGCGGCGGCGCTGGTGCATGGGCGGTCCCCAGGAGGCGTTGCCGTAGCCGCTGTCGGTATCGGGGTTCTGGGGATGTTCGGGGGTCTGCCCCACACGTTTAACCAAAGTGGCTCCGACAGGTTCATAGCGGGCGATGTAACTGCCGCCTGGGCCGGTCATTATCAGAGGATTCATCATGGTCAGACTCCTAACGGCTGGGGTTCGCGGCGACATCGACCACAAGATGTCGGGTCGCCGCGGCGTTTGCCGTGTTCTGCTTTCGACCAATCCACTGATTCGGCTTGAATGAATCTTTCAAAATACGTTCGGTATAAGTTAGCCATACAAAAACCGCTTGTCAAGTATAAAATCAACATCTTTTCCACAAGGGCTTTATGGAAGCGGTCAGCGCGAACAGCCCCCAAACCGGACGTTGCACCGGCGGAGAGCGGGCCGACTTATCGGGTTGTAGTTCGGCGCGCGATACTGGAATCAGCGGCGCGATTCTGGAATCGATTTCGGCGTAACAAATCGCCCGCCGGGGGGTCCGGGGGGTCCGGGGGCTTTTTCTGGCCGCGTATTCCGGCCATTTGAACGACGTTTGAAGGCCGCTCAAAGCCCGCCCCTTGGGGCGGGGTGTTGAGGGGGCTTCGTGGGGGTTATGCGTATTCGGCGAACAGCAGGTTGCGATCCGCCGCGACTTCCGATGCTTCGCCCAGCCGACGCGCCACGACGAACGCCGCCAGGTACGTCCCGGCCGTGCCGTTGCCCGCCGTCGCCTGAAGCTGAAGGTAGCGCTCCCGGCTCTTGCGAAGGTCGATCCCGAACGCGAACATCTTGTTCGAGTCAGCCGCGCCGGGCTTGGTCGTCGCATCCTTCACCAGCACCGGCGTGCCGCCCAGCGTGGTGTCGTTGGTTTTCGTGTCCGACTCCATCACCTTCAGCACGGCCATTGCAACATCGGTCGCGCCGATCAGGCCGACGAACTCCAGGTAGTCGGCTCCGGGGAAGTCATTCTTGTCAATCACGTTGGAAGTGAACGCGGCGTCTTTGATGACGCCGGGGGCAATCGCAATCGCCCGCTTGGTCTGTGACAGTTCATTCATGGTTGAGTCTCCAGTTTTTTCTGGAAGGTTGAAGATAGATCGTTCATTCAGAGGCGGGCGGCGTGGTCCGGGTGACGTGTCGCCGCCCGCCGTGACGTGCATACACGAGCATTACGCGGCGGCGGTGATGAGTCCGACCATCGGGCCGGCGGTGATCGCATCGCCCATCGTGTGGTTTTCGATGGCGTGTCGTTGCGTGCCCAACACGGCCACCTGGCGTTCGATGAACTTGACGCTGTTGTCCTGTTCGATGGTCAGTTGTTTGCGGACGCCGTGCGTGGAACTCAGCCGCAGATCGCCGTACAGCATGGCCACCTGACTGTTGCCTTCGACGCGGGGCATCGACGGGGTGATTTCCACCGGCTTGCCCCACGCCTGAAGCTGCGGGCCGTTGCCGAAGTCCGCCAGCGTGATCCGTCGCGGCGGTGTTGCGCCCGGTCTTGAACACGGTCAGCCCGGACTTGCGGCGTTGGAACGTGAGCGAATCGCTGGTCATCGGCATGGTGAACGCACGCTTTTTCGGGGCCCTTGAACGTGTTGATACTTTCCTTCAACAATGGGAAAAGGAAACGGATGTACCCCATCTCAAAAGATGGTTGACCGAAGCACGGAAAACCGAGGGGTCGGCTCCGAAAGAGATGTGGTCAGAACCCATTAAACTTCGTCCGTAATTTGAATCGTCGTGCGGAGTAACCAATATTGGTCGGTTTCAAACATGGCCGATCCATCCTCCTCAAGGGAATCTTGCGGCTCGGCGTAATGCTGTTGGCATTTGTTTTTCCATGTTCCGCCACTGCCAAACTCAAAACAGGGATCATCGCCGATACGATGTATTCCCGTTGGATCGTGATGGAATTGCAGCGGCCCGTTCCGCAGCCGTGCGGTTGTGGGGGCGTGGCGGCGGTGACGCGGCTGGCCGACATCCGACACGGATTGCAATGGGCCTTGGCGCGCAACATCGGCCTTGAGACACTGGCCGTGTGTATCTTGCTCTTCGTACCTGTTCGGAGGTCCTTCCCGGAGGCGAAAACCGGGCAGAAGTAATCCTGTTCGATGTGAGGTTGCTTGAGGACGGGTGGAAAGGTACGCCCGGCGGGGGGCGCGGGTCAGCCGGTTTTTCGGCGGCGGACGGGGGTGTCGCGCGGGGGGGCGGATGCGTCGGCGTCGGCGTCGTTGCCGGCGCGGGAGCGGGGGAGTTTGGTCGAATGCAGACGCTTGACGAGTTTGTCGGCGAGCTTGGGGTCGTTGGAGCGTGTGATGCGGGCGTTGAGTTTGCGAAGGGCATCGGCTTCGATTTGTCGGACGCGTTCGCGGGTCAGGCCGACTTTCTCGCCGATCTCCTTGAGCGTGAGCGGCTCGCCGCCGGCCAGGCCGAAACGCAAGCGAAGGATCGTCGCTTCGCGTTCGTCGATGGCGTCGAGCAGTTCGTAGATGGTTTTGATTTCATCATCGTCGAGGATGGCTTGATCGGGGGAGGGGGTGCGTTCGTCGTGGAGCATTTCGCCGAGCGAGAAGGTGTCGCCTTCGCTGTTGACCGGCGACTGGGTGGGTCGCTGGAAGGCGCGGATGGCGTGACGGATCATGCGGATTTTTTCGGGGGGCATCTGCATGACATCGGCCAGTTCATCGACGCTGGGCTGGCGATGGAGTTTGATTTCCAGTTCGCGGGTGGCGCGTTTGCACAGCGCGATGAGTTCGACCATGTAGGCGGGGATGTGAATGGGCTGGACGGCGTTGATGAGGGCGCGTTTGATGGCCTGCTTGATCCACCAGGAGGCGTAGGTGGAGAAGCGGGCGCCCTGGGTGGGGTCGAAACTTTCGACGGCTTTGAGCAGGCCGAGGTTGCCTTCCTCGATGAGGTCGATCAGGGGCAGGCCTCGGTTGCCGTAGTTCTTGGCGATGGAGACGACCAGTCGCAGGTTGGATCGCGCCATGCGGTCGCGGGATTCCGAACAGCTCTGGCGGATGATGCGCCATGCGAGTTCTTTTTCCTCATCGGCGGTCAACAGCGGCACTTCGTTGATTTGCCGAAGATAGACTTGCAGACCAGATGGTACTTCCGCTCGTGGCATGAACGCTTTCAACCCCTCTGTGTGTCGGCGTCCGACTTTCTCTTGGAGATGTCCATTAACTCGACCATGACATTATCCCTATTCGCGGCCAGAGTTCAAATCTCGCGAAGGTGAATAATTCGTTTCGTTCGGACACGATCCCATAATGGGCGTGTTCGACACACGCCTCTGAACGTCATTCGGCTAAATGGGCGAAGGGCTTAACCGGATCGGAACCGGACGGGCCGATATAATGGTTCGTTCGACCCGGACGGTTTTCAGGGAGTACAGGCAAATGTTGTGGCAGCCCGCATTGCCGGACCGATATCGAAGGATGAGTGACAGGGAACTGGACCAGGCGATCACCGCGCGCAAGCGGCAACTCGGCCCGTCGGTGGTGATCCTGGGACACCATTACCAACAGGACGAAGTGGTCCGCCACGCCGATTTCACGGGTGATTCGTTCAGATTGTCGCAATTGGCGGCGAAAAAGGTGGCGGCCCCCGGAGGGGGGGCGAAATACGTCGTTTTCTGCGGCGTGCATTTCATGGCTGAAAGCGCCGACGTGCTGACACCCCCGGAAGTCAAGGTGATTTTGCCGGACCTGTCGGCGGGTTGCTCAATGGCGGACATGGCGTCGCTGGAGGATGTGGTCGAGGCGTGGGAGGGGATTGGGGAAGTGGTAGGGAATAAGGGAATAGGGGACGAAGGGACGAAGTGGCGCGTGGTGCCGATCACTTACATGAACTCGACGGCGGCGATCAAGGCGTTCGTCGGCGAACACGGGGGGGCGGTCTGCACGTCGAGCAACGCGCACGCGATTTTGGAATGGGCGTTCAGGGGGGGAAGCGAACCCCTGCGCGAGGGGGAGCGTGTGAAGATTTTGTTTCTGCCCGACCAGCACCTGGGCCGGAACACCGCGGCGTCGATGGGATACGATGTGACGACACGGATGACGTTGTGGGATCCCCGGAATGTTGAAGGGTTGGGGGGCAATGAGCCGGACGATCTTTTGCGCAGCGATGTGATTTTGTGGAAGGGCCACTGCTCGGTACACAAACTGTTCCGCCCGGAACACGTCGATCAGATCAGGGCGCAACTACCCGGTGTGACCGTGATCGTTCACCCCGAATGCGAACACGCGGTGGTTCAGAAAGCCGATATGACCGGCTCAACGGAAGGCATTATCCAGGCGATTGAAGAGGCGTCGGCGGGAAGCAGTTGGGCGGTCGGCACCGAGGTTCACCTGGTGAACCGACTGGCGAAACAGGCGGCGAATCGCGGTGTGTTCGTGCGGATTTTGTCCGAGTGTCAGTGTCTTTGCACGACCATGTACCGCATCGACCCGCAACATCTGCTGTGGGTATTGGACGAATTGGCGCCCCCGGAAGGCAAAGTGGTGAATCAGATCACCGTGCCCCCGGAAGTTCGCAAATGGGCGCTGGTGTCGCTGAACCGGATGCTGGAGATCACAGCGAAGGCGAAACCGATGGCGGCGCACAGCGCGACGCCGGTGGATTGAATGGATTTCTGATTTGAATACAGTGCGGAATGAACACCCATCAGAAATCAGAAATCAGAAATGGCTGCAAACAAGGGGATCGACATGAACGCAACGAACGAACAGTCGGATGGGAAACCTGTGGCGATGAAGAAGAGCCGGGCGCGTCGGATATTGCGGTGGGTGTTGACGCTGGTGGGGGTGCTGCTGTTATTCGTGATCGTGGCGGCGGCGGCGCTGCCGGGGATACTCAGCGGCGGATGGGGCAAGCAGCGGGTGCTGAGTGCGATCAACGGATCAATCCGCGGAACGGTGAGCATTGAAAAGATGAAGCTGCGCTGGTTCGGCGGGCAGACGCTGGACGGGGTGAAGCTGATGGACGCGGAGGGCAAGGAAGTGGCGAAGGTGAAGCACGTGGGGGTGCCGGTGGGTTTGTGGACGCTGATGATGGGGGGGCGGAATTTGGGGACGATCGAGGTGGATCAGCCGGTGCTGACGGTGAAGGCGAACAAGGGGGGGGGAACGAATTTGACGGAGGCGGTGACGGTGCGGGAAAAGAAGCGTGCTAAGCCGCAAGCGGCGGGCGAGCCGTTCGCGCTGCCGGTGCGGTTCAGGTTGAAGTTGACGGACGGGAAGATCACGGTGACGCCGGTGGAGGGGGCGGACGTGGTGTTTGACCACGTGAACGTGACAGCGAACGCGGCGGCGCTGAACAAGCCGGTGACGTTTGATTTGAGTACGCTGACCCAACAGGGGGAATTGTCGGGCAAAGTCGCGGCAACCGGAAGCGTGAACCTGGCGAGCGGCGAGGTGGAATCGCTGGTGGATGTGAACGATCTGCCGACGGCGGGGCTGGACACGCTGATGAACCAGGGCGGGGTGTTGACCGCGGCGTTGGGGCCGACGCTCAATGCGCACGCGGCGATGACGGTCAGCGAAACCGGCGGCAAGCTGATGTTGAAGGCGGAGGCGGCGAATCTGTCGGCCAACTTCGACGCGACGGCGACGAAGGAGACGGTGATCGGTTCGGGGCAGGTGAAGTTCACGATGACGCCGGCGCTGGTGAGAAAGTTGGCGGAACGCGGGGGAGCGAGCGGCAGATTGGTGGGCGACGTGCCGGTGGTGCTGACGATCAAGTTGTTGAAGGTTCCGATCAACGGGTTCACGCCGTCGGCATTGGCGGGAGACGTGACGCTGGTGGTGGGAGCGGGTCGTCTGGCCCCCACGCAGCGGGATGGGGAGATCGCGTGGTCGGATTTCGCGTTGACGGTGCGGAGCGAGAATCCGGCGGAGCAATTGCAGATCGCGGCGAACGGGCGATTCACGGCGATGGACAAGCGGGGATCGCTGATCGTCGGCGCGGATGTGTCGAAGTTGTTTGATGCACAGGGGAAGTTGACGATTGAGCAGGCGGTGGTGGATGGCGATGCGACACTGACGGATTTGCCGGTGGCGCTGGTGGATGATCTGACGGGGCAACAGGGAAGATTGCTGGAGGCGATGGGGACGCAACTGACGGCGACGGCGACGGTGCGGAGCGACGGCAAGGGACGGATCGACGTGGCGATGAAGGCGGATTCGCCGACGATGACAGCGGTGTTGCCGGTGGTGATCGGTGAACGGATCGCGCTGCCACCCGGAAGTTCGGGGCGCGTAACGTGGACGGTTCCGCCGGCGATGTTGAAGAAGTATGTGACGGACGTGAGCGGGTATGGGGTGAAGGCGGGTCAGCCGATTGTGCTGGCGCTGGAGACGTTTGACATGCCGATGCCGGGCGGCGGGAAGAAGTTGACACCGGCGGATGTGAAGTTGAAGGCGACGGTGACGGTAAAGGATGTGGAGGTGACGGAAGCGGGGATCGCTAAGCCGCAAGCGGCGGGGGCGATGGTTGGGCCGGTGATGGTGTCTCGCGTGGTGGTGCTGGTGGACGGTCAGCCGATGGACAAGCCGCACGTGACGGCTGATTTGGAGTGGACGGCGGGGGAGAAGGGCATGGTCGCCCAATACGCGGCGAGTGGGTTCGTGCTGAACGTGGATGCGACGACGACGCTGGACGAGCGATTTCAGCCGGGCGATATTTTGCTGATGGTCGATGGAAAGAAGACGACCAGCGAACCGCAGCCGCTGACGGATTTGGCTTTGCAGGGACGGATCAGCAAGGGGTTTGAACGGTTCACGTTAATTGGAGGAAGTTTCGGCAAACTGACGTATCGACTGCTGCCGGGGGTGGCGTCGGCGAGCGGGACGGTGAAACTGACGTTGTCGGAGTTGGATGTGCCGCTGAAGGGATTCGCATTGGGGGGCGTGAAGGCGAAGGCGAACGTGGCCATGCCGGCGGTGATGCTGTCGGGCGACCCCCGGATCGCGGGCACGACATTGAGCAACGGCGCGGCTGACGTGACGTTCGACGGACCCGGCAATGCGCTGAAACTGACGATGAACGCGAAAACACAGCTACCGAATCAGACGAGCATGGGCGAGATGGCGGTCGATGCGGATTTGAAACGGATATTGACGGACGGCAAGTTGAATGTGATGAAGGCGACGGGGACGGCGAATGTAAAGCTGACGGATATGCCGACCGCGTTCGTCGATGCGCTGACGAAGCAGGATGGATTGATCGTGGCGATGTTGGGGGACAAGGTGAATGTGGATGTGACGCTCGATGCGACCGGCGGAAGCGGGGAACGCACCGCGAATGTGGCGATGCACAGCGCGTTGTTGGACGCGGAGGGCGCGGTGTCGTTGGCGGAGGGCAAGCCGATCGAGGTAACGAAGCCCGTGACGGTGAATTGGACGATGCGACCGGATGCGTTTGCGAAACTGGCGGGAACGGATGCGACGCTGATCGAGCCGGTGAAGGTGACGGGGACGATCAGGCAGTTGTCGTGGCCGGCGGCGGACGCGGGAAGCAAGAACAAACTCGCGGGGGCGAAGGTGGACGCGAGGTTCAGCGCGGGCAAGCTGTCGCTGCAACCGAAAGGCACGGGGGGGACGCTTCCGGGGACGGCGACGGTGAGTGATTTGCTGCTGAACATATCGAGCGCGGATTTGAGCAAGGCGATGACCGCGATGATGACCGGATCGGTGGGATATGCCGAAGGCGATGCCCCCGCGGTGACAGGCAAACTCGATGTGAACGCGATGTTGAGCGACCTGTTCGACCCCACCCCCGGAAGCACCCCCACCCCCGGAAGCACCC
>JBAYVY010000049.1:0-14038 GCA_041674345.1 Phycisphaeraceae bacterium
GACCGCGGCCATGGCGACGAGCAGGAGCGGCTCGGCGACGGCGACGGTGAGTTTGAGTTCGCGGTCGAGGTCTTGTTCGTAAGCGGTGGAGAGGCGGATGAGTTCGTGGTCGAGCCGGCCTGTTTCGGAGGCGACGGAAATCATTTCGACGACGGAAGGCGGGAAGAGAATGGGACTGGCGGCCAATGTCGTGGCGAGAGGGACGCCCTGGCGGACCTGTTCGATGGAATGGGTGACGGTGTCGGTGAGTGTTTGATTGCCGATGGCTTCACGGGCGACTCGCAGAGATGCGACGAGGGGGACGCCGGCGCCGGTGAGGGTTCCGAGCATTCGGGTGAAGCGGACCATGGCGAAGCGGGCGATGAGTTCGCCGATCCCCGGAAGTTTTAACATAGCGTGATCGAGCCAGCGGCGACCGGGTTCGGTGGTACACCATCGACGGAGGACGATGAATGCGACGAGCGCGGCGAGGGCGAGGAAGGGACCGATTTTGACGAGGGATTTACTGGCGGCGACGACGATTTGGGTGAGCAGGGGCAGGTGCGAGCCGAACTGCTCGAAGATGACGGAGAATCGGGGGATGAAGAAAGTGAGGAGGAAGATCATCACGGCGGCGGCGACGGTGGTGAGCGCGACGGGGTAGATGAGTGCGGCGGTGACTTTGCCTTGGAGGTCTTGTTCGCGTTGGCGGAAGTCGGTGATTTGTTGGAGGACGACGTGGAGGAATCCGCCGGCTTCCCCGGCGCGGACCATGGCGACATAAACGCGGGAGAAGGATTGGGGATGGCGTGCGAGGGCGTCGGCGAGGGATTGGCCGCCGACGACGTCATCGTGGATTTGGGACCAGGTGTCGCGTGCGGCGGGATGGGAGGCCTCGCGGCGGAGGAGGGCGAGAGCGCGGGAGAGGGAGAGGCCGGCGGCGAGGAGATTGGCCAGTTCGCGTGTGAAGGATTGGACGGATTTGGCGGGGACTTTGCGGTGGGCGGGATGGGTGGGGCGCTGGCGCGCCGCGGTTCTGCCGGACACCTGAAGGTGTCCGGCCTTGGCACCCCCGGAAGTTGGGTGAATGGAGAGGGGGGAGAGGCCTTGCTGGATGACGGCTTCGATGGCGGCGGGGCGTGAGTCGGCGGGGATGACGCCGGCGGCGCGTTTGCCGGAGCGGTCGATGGCGGTGTAGGCGAAGTCGGCCATTTATGCGTTCGCCTTTGCGGTGGGGTCGCGGGGCATCAAAACTTCCGGGGGGTCGATCAGACCGAAGCCGGCGGCGATGGCGGTTTCGTCTTTGGTGTTTTGGATGACTTCATCGACGGTGGTTCGGCCCTGACGGATGACGCGCCAGCCGTCTTCTCGCAAGCTGCGCATGCCGTGTTTGACGGCGAGGCGGCGGATTTCATGCGCGGGGGCCTGTTTGAGGATGAGTGTGCGGATGTCATCGGTGACGGCCATGATTTCAAAGACGCCCTGCCGGCCGCGGAAGCCGGTGTTCTGGCATTGGCGGCAACCGGCGCCGCGGTAGAGCTGATCGGGGACGAGGTGGCCGTATCGATCGCGCAGGCGATTGACTTCATCGGGCTGGCATTGCGTTTTGCAATGTTCGCAGATGACGCGGACCAGGCGTTGCGCCATGACGATTTCGAGGGAGGAAGCGACAAGGTAGGGTTCGATGCCCATATCGACCAGGCGCGTGGCGGCGCCGGGGGCGTCGTTGGTGTGCAACGTGCTGAAGACCAGGTGGCCGGTGAGGGAGGCCTGCACGGCGATTTCAGCGGTTTCCTTGTCGCGGATTTCGCCGACGAGGACGACATCGGGATCGTGACGGAGGACGGCGCGCAAGCCGGCGGCGAAGGTGAGGCCGGCCTTGGTGGAGACCTGGATTTGATTGACGCCGCGAAGCTGGTATTCGACGGGGTCTTCGATGGTGATGATTTTTCGCTGGATGTCGTTGATCTGGCCGAGGGCGGCATAGAGGGTGGTGGTTTTGCCCGAACCGGTGGGGCCGGTGACCAGGACGATGCCGTGCGGCATTTCCAGTACGCCGTCGAACAGCAGCTTGTCACGCTCCGCCATGCCGAGATTGGACACGCCCATCATGGCGGCATTGCGATGGAGCAGTCGCAGCACGACGGCCTCGCCGTGAATCATCGGAATGATGGAGACGCGGACGTCGATTTCACGCCCGGCGAGCTTGAGTTTGATGCGACCGTCCTGCGGCAGACGCTTTTCCGCGATGTCGAGATGCGCCAGGATTTTCAGGCGTGAAACGATCGCGGCATGGAAGCGGCGGACGCCCGGCGGAACGCTGGCCTCCTGCAAAATGCCATCAATCCGGTAGCGCATGCGAAGCTGATCTTCAAAGGGTTCGACATGCACATCGGTGGCGCGCAGCTCGATGGCTTCGATGAGTATCTGATTGACGAAGCGGATGATGGATGCGTCATGCGCGGCCCCCCCGGAAGTGGAAGCGTCCAGGTCCGTGTCTTCATCGGCGTCAATGACCTGAATGGCGTCGTCGGTGTCGAGTGTGTGCAATGTGTCGGCACCCACGCCGAGCAGTCGTTTGAGCACGCGGTCGATCTCGGCGGACGGCGCGATGACCGGCACGCATTCCCTGCCGACGGCCAGACGAAGTTCATCGAGCGCGGCGGTGTCGCTGACGGTGGAAACGGCGACGCGCACCACGCCGCCCTGTTCATCGAGCGGCAGCATGTTGTGACGCACGATCAGGCGGGCGGGAAACCGCGAGACGAAGTCTTTGGTCGGGGCGGCGGTTTCCAGTTCGACGTAGGGCAGATCAAGCGATTGCGCCAAGGCGCGGAGCATCGCTTCTTCGGTGACACCATCGGCGGAGAGGATGGCTTGTTCGAGGGGCCGGCCCCGCGCGAGGGCGGCTCGTGCGCGATCGGCGGCGATCGCGTCGAGCAGGCCTCGCTGGTGGAGCATGTCGATCAGTTGTGTCATGCCGGGCCGCCTTGAACCCCCGGAAGTTTCAAAACCGGAAGTTTCAAAACAAGTACCAAGGCCCGTCGTGCCGGGGAGGGCATGACGGGGCAAAGGGGGTCGAAACGGACTATTCGAGCATGCCGTCCACGACGAGTACGGCTTCCTGTCGCGGGGTGAGCAGTTCCCTGAGGTCTTTGCGGGCGACATCGAGTTCGGTCCGCACCTTGGCCCTGGCGGTGCGGAAGGCGAGCAGTTTTTCGTTGAGGGTCGCGGCGGGTGTGTTGTCATCGGCCAGCGCGGTGCGAAGATCGGTCGTTGCCTTGACGATTTCGCTCTGGGACGCTTCGCCGGCCGAGGGCTGCGCGTTGTCGCCGCCGGGACCACCGGGGGCGCCGGTTCCGGGGGCGCGACGGCCCATGCGACCGCCGAACATGCTCATCATCAGATCGCGCTGGAGCGTCATGACTTTTTCGACTTTGGGTTGAAGGACGGTCCATTCTTCGTCGGTGGCTTTCAGTTCGGTCTTGATTCGTTCCATCATGCGTTGGCGCATCTGAGCGGGATCGAATCGCCAGCCGCGTCCCTGGCCATCGTTGTTTTGCGGCGTGTCCTGCGCCATCGCGATCATGGGGATCAACAGGGTCATCGCCAGCACGGACAGCATCAAACGGTTTCGGGTCATGTTCAGCTCCTTGAGTAAGCATCGTCCCTGCCGGGCCGGTCACGCGACAGGTCACGGCTGGGCAGGCCCATCGCCGGGCGACGATGGGCTTTGTGGTTGTTCTGTATTTTCCGATTCCGGGGGTGGGGGTGGGGGTGGACGATGGGCGTGATCGCGGCCGGTCTCCCATTCGCGCCGGGTTCTGGCCATCAGTTCGTCGTATTTTTCGCGTTGCTCCGGCGTGAGAATCGCGCGGGTTTTTTCGACCGCCTGCGTGAACGACTGTTTCCATTGCGATTCGAGCGCGGCGGTTTTCACGCTGTAATCGTCGATGATTTTCTGATACGCGGCCTTGTCGGATTCGGGCACCAGCGCGGCGATGGCCGCGTCACGCTCACGGCGAAGCTGCGCACGCTGCGAGAACCCCTCGCGCCCGCCACGCCTGGCCAGTGGCGACCAGATCGCGTCAAGCTGCTTCCGCTGATCGGCGGTGAGATTCAACCGCTGCCCCAACCAACCCCCCCCGGTAGCGGAACCGCCTCCGCCATGCGGCGGGCGCGGCGGCTGATCGTGCGATGAACCGATGCGCCAACCCACGGCCAGTCCCGCGCCGAACCACACCACGAATCCAATCACGATCATCAGACGCGTCATGGGTCGTTGCTCCCTTGATCGGGGGATTCGCCTGACAGGTCGGCGGCGAAGAGTCGCGCCGTCACCAGGTTGGCCGGCAACCGCTCATCGGCGGCGCCGGCCAGCATCACCCGCTCGACGTCGCCGAGCAGCGAACCGGCCTGCGCGGTTTCCATGTTCGGCCACAACCCGAAAATCCCCAGCACGATTGTCGCCGCGGCCGCCGTCATCCACTCGGCCAGATGACGAATCCGCGAATCACGCATCCGTCGCGCCGATCGCGCCCATCGCCTCATCGCCTGTTCACTCGGCTCGGCCAGCGGGGCGTGAAACAGCATGTCGCTCAGATGTCGCAATGCCCGCAATTGCGTCCGGCAGTGTTCGCACTGTTGAAGATGCGATTCGATCGCCGCGACCTGTTCGGTCGTCAGTTGCCAGTCGTGGTAACGGTGAAGTTGTTGATTGTCGGGGCAGGTCATGGTGTTTTTTCATCCGGGCCGAACTGTTCACGAAGCCGGGCGCGTGCGCGATGCAATCTCGATTCCACGGTGCCTTGCGGCACGCCGAGCAACCCGGCGATTTCTTCGTAGCTGCAACCTTCCAATTCCCGAAGCACCAGCGCTTCGCGGTGTTCTTCGCTCAATTGTTCCAACATCGCCGCCAGGTCCATTTTCGCATCGGTCGCGGCTTGTGCATCGAACGACCGGCTTAAAACTTCCGGGGGCGGGGGTCTGCGTTTGCGACGTACCAGGGCCGCCTGTTTCACCGTGATGCCGACCAGCCAGGTTCGCACGGTGCTTTCGCCGCGATACCGGCCCCTGAACGCGGCGAGAAACGTTTCCTGCACCACGTCCTCGGCTTCATGCTCATCGCGCACCAGCGTCCGCGCCACACCGAACAGATAACGACCATGACGCCGCACCAACTCGGCGAACGCCTGTTCGTCGGCTCGATGGATCAGAGCCAGCAACTGTGCATCGGAGCGCTCCGTCATCGCCGACTCATCGGTTGGGGTGTTGCTTCGTTCATTATGGTTGCGCCGAAGGCGCGAAATCTTCCGTGTGATTTTGAAAAAAAATCGCGGTCCCCCCATGATGACGCCGCCGGAGTGCAAAAGAAAGGGCGCGATAGCCGATAATCTTTTCAGCGTCCGCGCCCTTCGCAAGGGAGGACGAAATGACGAATGACGAAATCCGAATGACGAATCAAGCTCCAAATTCCAATGATCCGGCGGTGGCGGACGCGGTATTCGGTTTGGAATTTGTGGTTTGGGATTTCATTCGTCATTCGGATTTCGTCATTCGTCATTCTCTTTTTCAGGTATAACATCTCGCCATGCTTTTCCTTCTGATTCAACACCTTCAACCCTGGCTGGAAAGCGTCAACCTCTGGCGGTTTTGTCAGGTGTTCGTCTATCAGACCACCTTCCGGGCCGTCGCGGCGATCATCGTCGCCTTCGCCATTGTCCTGTTGCTGGGCAAGCCGGTGATCCGTTGGCTGGTGCGCCAGAAGATCGGCGACAACCCGGAGTTCAACCACGCCGATCTCAACCGCCTGACACGCCAGAAAGCCGCCACGCCCACGATGGGCGGCGCGCTGATCGCCGCGGCGATTTTCGTCAGCGCCTTTCTCCTGGCCGACATCACCGAGTTTTATGTGCAGATGGCGCTGATCTGCGTGGTGCTTTACGCCGGGCTGGGAGCCGTGGACGACTGGCTCAAACTCACCAGCGCCCGCCGATCCCCCGGTTCACGCGACGGCCTGCGCTCGTGGGAAAAGTTCGTCTTCCAGGTCGGCTGGGCGCTGATCCTCGGCCTGTTCATCCACCACCACGGACAGGTCTGGTACAACCAGGCCCTGGCCTCCGGCGAACTGGCCGCCGACGCCCCCAACATGACCCACATCCTCAACCTCCCCTTCCAGCGCACCTGGCTGCCCGCCGCCGAAATCGCCCAACGCCTGCCCAACCCCGACCTCATCCAACTCGGTCCCTGGGCGTTCGGCATCCTCACCGTCATGGTCATCTCCGGCTCGTCCAACGCCACCAATCTCACCGACGGCATGGACGGCCTGCTCTCCGGCATCATGGCCATCGTCAGCTTCGCTTTCCTCATTCTCTGTCTGATCGCGGGCATCGAATACGGCAGCAAGTTCCTGCTGGTTCCCTACGTCGCGTCCAGCGCAGAGCTTTCCATCATCGCCGGCGCGATGGTCGGCGCTTGTGCCGGTTTCCTCTGGTACAACTGCCACCCCGCCCAGGTCTTCATGGGCGACACCGGCTCGCTGCCGCTGGGCGCGCTCATCGGCTTCATCGCCGTGGTCATCCGCCAGGAAGTGCTGCTGGTCCTGATCGGCGGGGTGCTGGTCGCTGAAACCCTTTCGGTCATGCTCCAGGTCGGCTACTTCAAACTCTCGCGCGGCTCCCGCCTGTTCCGCTGCGCCCCGATTCATCACCATTTCCATCTTTCCGGATGGGCCGAGGGACAGGTCGTCACCCGCTTCTGGCTCATCACCGCCCTGCTGGCCGCGATCGCGCTGGCGACGATCAAACTGCGTTGACAAGGGGCATCCGCCAGATCGAGTTCGCGGTTTGCCCAATGACCCGGGAGGGGGCCAATGGGCGGTGCGGCGTGACTTGGGTTGGTTGGGGACCGAATGACGAATGACGAAACTCGAATGACGAATCAAGTTCCAAATTCCAATATTCAAAGAACCCGGCGCGTTCATCGGTTTGGAGTTCGCAATTTGGGATTTCATTCGTCATTCGGATTTCGTCTTTCGTCATTTCCCGTCACCCCCGAAAAATTGGGCAGACCCCTGCAAATCGTCACCCTCTCCACACACCCTCTCCACGCATTGCCCCACACCCGCCCCACCGTTACACTGGTTGGCCTGAGGACTCGACCATGAAACACACCCTTACGGACATTCAGCGACAACTGGCGAAGATCGGCCTGCTGGCGATGTTGTTGTTCTTCGTCGGTTGTGAAAGTGCGAACACCACATCAAGCGATACGACCCCCGCCACCGGCGGGGGAGATGACACGCGGCGGTCGGTGACGAGCGGCGGCGTGGGGCTGGTGCCGCGGAGTCGTCCGCCGATCACGGACATTCCCGTGCCGGTGGGATTCAAGATGGCCGAGTCGATCAGCCGGGATTATGAATCGTCCGGTTCGCGGTACATCGACCACACCTACGAGGGCTACGCCGACAAGATCGACGCCGATCGTTTTTACGCCGAGCAGATGCCGCTGAAGGGCTGGACGATCCGTGGTCGGCAGATGGTGCGGGGCCAGTACATTCTGCGTTTTGAAAAGGGCAGCGAATTCTGCGAGGTCCGCATCGACAGCGACCTCACCCTCACCGGCACACGTACCACCATCAACATCAACGTCCAAACCCTCGGCCGCGGCGACCCCCGGAAGTAAACCCCCGGAAATAACCCCCGGAAGTATTCCCCGAATGTTTAGCGGGTGACGCCCCCGGAAGCAGCGTCCCCAAACTCCCGAAACCCGAAACTCTCAACGCGAAACTTGAATTATGGACAGCGAACAACGTCACGAATTACAGGAAAACGACCTCCAGCACTTTCTCTTCCACTTCAACGAGTGGTGGAAAAAACACGGCACGCTGATGCTGCTGGCGGTACTCATCCTCGTCGCCATCGTGACCGGCGGGCGCTGGTACATGGGCAAGGACGCGCGCGAACGCGAAACCGCCTGGGCCGACCTGACCGGAACCACCAGCCCCGAAGGTTTGAAGGAAGTCGCCAGCCGGTACGCCGACCGACCGGGCTTCGCGGGTTACGCATTGCTGCGCGCTTCCGATCAACTCGGTGAACAGGCGATGGACACCGCCGCGACCGACAACGCCGACGGCCAAAAATCACGGGACGAAATCAAACGGCTCATGGATGGCTCCGTCGCGCTGGCCAAGCAAACCATCGACGCCCCCGACGCGCCAGGACTCGCCGCCTCCGGCACACCGTCCCTGGTCAAGCTCAACGCCCGTCTGCGTCTGGCGGCGGACTACGAAACCCTCGCCCAGTGGGACTTGGCCAAAGCACAGTACGAAGCGGTGCGAAAGGATGCCGGGCCGTACAAAACACTGGCGACCCTGGCGGACTTGCGACTGTCGCGGATCGCATCCATTGAACAGCCGGTGACGCTGCCGCAGGCCCCGCCCAAACCCAAGGCCGACCCCACCGCCGCCACCCCTGAAAAACCCGACGCCCCCGCCCCCGGAACGTCGGTCGCGCCTGCCCCCGAAACGCCCGCCGCGCCCGGAACCGGAAGCGCCCCCGGAAGCGATGTGCGATGAGCGACGAGCGACGAGGAAACCGCGATACCCCCTCTCCCAATCAGCAATCAGCAATCAGCAATCAGCAATTCTCCAACCCACCCGCCTCCGGAATATCCGCCGCCCCCGACGACGTCGATCTGGCCGCCGATGATGAACAGGTCATCGACGAGTTTGACGCGCTGGTCGAATCCGACGGCGCGCAGCATCGCCGCTTCATCCTTCAGCGAGACATCAAACGCCGGCTCGACCGTTACCTCACCAGCCGCCTGCCGGGGTTGTCGCGCTCGCGCCTGCAAAAACTCATCAACGAAGGCGCGGTCACCGTCAACGGCAATCCGCCGAAAAGTTCCACCATCGTCAAACAACGCGACGTGGTGGAGGTCGTCGTGCCTCCGCCGACTTTCAAGCAGATTCAGGCGGAAGGCATTCCGATCAGCATCCTCTACGAAGACGAATACCTCATCGTCATCAACAAACAGGCCAACCTCGTCGTCCACCCCGCCCGTTCCAATTTGTCGGGCACGCTGGTCAACGCGCTGGCGTGGCATTTCAGGGGCGTGCGGGAGAACGGGCTGGAGGCGTTGTCCAGCGTCGGCATCGAAGAGTTCCGCCCCGGCATCGTGCATCGACTCGACAAGGACACCACCGGCGTCATCGTCGTCGCCAAAACCGATGAAGCGCACTGGCGCATGAGCCGGCTCTTCGAGCAACGCCGCGTGCAAAAGTATTACCTGGCCGTCGTACACGGCAAAATGGACGAACGGGTCGGCGTGATCGACGAACCCATCGGCAAACACCCCACCGTCACCGAGGCCTACGCCATCCGACGCGACGGAACCGGACGCGACGCGGTCACGATCTTCCGGGTCCGCGAAGTGTTCGACGGTTACTCGCTGGTCGAACTGGAACTGAAAACCGGTCGCACCCACCAGATTCGCGTGCATCTGACCTACCTGGGCCATCCGATCATCAGCGACATCATCTACGGCGGGGAACCGATCAGCGACGCGGAGATCGACCGCCCCCCCGCCGTCGCCGGTTCGCAGCCGATGCTCACCTTCGCCCGCACCAAAGCCGAGGGCGTTCGCATCTGGAACCGCATCGCCGAGCGCGACGATCTGCTGATACGCCGGCCGGCGCTGCACGCCGCCGTGCTTCAATTCAAACATCCCATGACCGATCAGCCGATGACCTTCACCGCCCCGTTGCACGAAGACATGCGGCGGGTGCTGACGGCGTTGCGACAACGCCGCCGGCTCGCGGGACCGATGCCCTGTCCCGGCGCGGCGGTCGATCTGGACGCGGCGATGAATCCGCCGAATAATCATTAACCGCGGCGGCTGTGTTTGATGTCAACGGTTTTTTAGCGGCGGGGGTGCCGTAACGCGGCGTGTCGTGCATGAGCGGTTTGGGGTCGCTTGCGGCGGCACAATCCCCGCGATCCCGCATGGCCACCCGGCCATGCGCCCCGCAGTTTTTGGCGAAAAATGGCGGTGTCGTGGCCGGACGGACACGAAGTAGGTGGCCGAGTGGTCACGGCAAATCGGCAATTTCACGCTAAAAACACGGGTTTTGCCTCCGGGCGTGTCCAGGCGGACAGGGGGCGGTCGCTGACGCAAGTCTTAGCGAATAAAACATTTAAGCGTGAAAACCCCCTGTCGTGGTGGGGGCTGACACGGACACCGAAGAAAGTGGGAAGGCGGGAAGAAAGTGGGAAGTCAGAAGGGAAGGCGGAAGTGGAAAGCAAAAGCCGCAAGCCGCATTCCCGCATCCCGCGCTATTTCGCTGGTTGAAACGTTGGATGTTTGGCATAATGAGGACGCGAAGGATCGCGAGAGTCGCTTTTACAGGAAACCAACCGTGAAACGTGACAGTAAACGGGCGATGGCGGCGTCTGGTTCGGTAGCCATGATCTATCCGCTGACGCAGGAAGTCGATCAGGACCAGCAACTCATCGAGGCCGTGCAGGCCGGGGATGGGCAGGGCTTGGCTGACTTGATCGCGCGTAATGACCGCTGGGTGCGGGGCGTGGTTTACTCGGCGCTGGGCGATGCGAATCTGCTCGATGATGTGATGCAGAAAATCTGGCTGGCGGTGTGGCAGCGATGCAAGTCGCTGGACGACCCCCGGAAGTGGCGACATTGGTTGTATCGCATGGCGAAAAACGCGGCGATCGACGCGGGGCGACGCAAACGCCGACAGTGGAATCTTTGGCGGCGATTGGCGCAGGAGATGCTCGGTCGCGGCGGGGAGCGCAGCGACGACCCGGCCAGGTGCGCATCGGTGGGCGAGGAACATCACGCGGTGTTGCGGGTGATCGAGTCGATGCCCGCGATTTATCGGGAGCCGTTCGTGCTGCGGCATCTGGAGGGTTGGACGTATCGGCACATCGCACAAACGCTGGACCTGCCGATCGACACGGTGGGCACGCGGCTGGTGCGGGCGCGAAAGCTGCTGGCCGAGTCCCTTGCCCCCGCCCCCGGAAGTTTGGAAGTCGATTGAACGCGCGGAAGAACCCGGACCTTCGCGGCCCCCGGAAGTTCGGGTCCGGCTTGGATTGGATAACCGGAGTTTCGCAAAAGTCGAAAAGATATTTCAACACGGAAGTCACAGAGGACACGGAGAAGATTTTTCGGGCTGTATTTTTCGTATTTTTCGCTCTGTGGACTCTGTGCCCTCTGCGTTGAAACCGAACTTCGCAAAAGTTCAGTGAATAAGTGACGAAAATCGCATGACACGTTCGCAGGACACATTTGAATCGCTGGCGGGTCGGCACCTCGACGGGGAGCTGACGGCGGATGAGCAGGCGGAGTTTTATCGCCTGATTATGCGCGACCCGCGGAAGCGCGCCAGCGCCGAACAGGCGCGTGACCTGGACATCGCGGCAAGCAAGGCGATTCACGCGGTGCTGGGTTCACCGTCGCGGTCGAGGGTGACGGCCCGGTTGCCCCGGCGCGGTTCGCATCGCTGGTTGCGGGCGCAATGGCTGGCGACGGCGGCGATGTTGCTGCTGGCGGCGGGCGCGTGGCAGTTGCTGGCGATTGAAAAACAGGCGGCGAAAATGCGGGCCGCGGACGCGGCGATGAAGCGACAGGCGATGCGTGTCGATGCGGCGGCGCATGTCAGTGTGCCCCAAACGCAGGCCCCGCGAACGGAAGTGGCGGCGGCGTTTTCCGGCGGCGAGGACGCGACGTTGACGCTCGCCCCGCCGGTGTTGCCCGAACCGAACGCTTCGATAGCCACGGGGGCGACGGTGAGCGAGATGTGGTGGCGCAAGCCGCGTGTACCGCTGCCGGCCAATCCGACGATGCGGTCGGCGAGCGTTTCGGCACAACCGGCGAAGCAGCTAAATCAACTGCATTCGTGGACGACGCTGCTGAACGCGCTGAACCCGACTGGCGAGCGGTACGGCCGGGGGATGCCGCAATTACCCGCGACACCGCCCCCCGCCCCCGGAAACGCCCCCGGAAGCGACCCCGGCAGTCAGCCGCCGGTGGTCAATTCGGTTTCGGGCGAACTGTGAAGAAGCGACGAGCGATGAGGCGAAGCGGATATTGGTCCGTGATACAACTGAACTTTCGCAAAAATCAAAAAGACATTTCAACACAGAGAACACGGAGTACCCAGAGGGATTTTCAATGTGTTTTCCCGGTTTTTGACTCCGCGAACTCTGTGCCCTCTTGTGTTGAAATCGCATTTCGCAAAAGCTCGGATACAACTACCGCCGCGAACCACGGCGAAATATATTTCCCCTCATCGCTCGTCGCTCATCTCTCATCGCTTTTCCTCGTCGGGTGCGTTACGATGGTGTGCGAGAGGCCCGTCAATACCGATCATGTTCGGCACACTTTATCTGATTTCCGAGTGGATCATACGCATCGTGATGGTGCCGGTGGCGACGCGCCGTCGTCAGCCGGTGGCGGCATTGGCGTGGCTGGCGGTGATCTTCGCGCTGCCTTGGCCTGGGCTGGTGGTGTATCTGTTGTTCGCCGGCACGGGGCTGGGCAAACAGCGGGCCAAGCGTCACGCGGCGGTGGTGGAGGCGATGAAGAGAGTGGACCGGCTGGCGCTGACGCGCGACTTCGCGGTGCGCCCCGAAATCGCCGCCGAACACCAGGCGCTCATCAACGTGGCGATGAACATGGCGGGCCGGCCGATTCTCGCCGGTCACAACGCCGATCTGATCGCCGACACCGACGTGATGATCGAGCGGCTGATCGCCGACATCGACGCGGCGGAACATCACGTGCATCTGCTGTTCTACATTTACCGGGACGACGCGACGGGCCGGCGCGTGGCCGAGGCGCTGGCGCTGGCCAAGCGGCGGGGCGTGCAGTGCCGGGTGCTGGTCGATGCGGCGGGATCCCGCCGGTTGATCGGCGCGCTGCCGAAGTTTTTCGCGGCGAACAAAATCGAGTTCCACCGCGTGTTGCCGGTGAATCCGATACGAAGCCGGCTGGCGCGGGTCGATCTGCGCAACCATCGCAAACTGGCCGTGATCGACGGACGCATCGCGTACACGGGCAGTCAGAACATCGTCGATGCGAACTACGGCCACGATGATCTGGCGTGGCATGATCTGATGGTGCGGCTGACCGGCCCGGCGGTGACGCATTTGCAGACGGTGTTTCTCGAAGACTGGTATTCGACGACGGACGACGTGCTGGAAGACCCGGCGATGATCCGCGTACCGGCGTTGCCCGGTGAGGGCGATGTGAGCGTGCAGGTGGTTCCGTCGGGGCCGATTTATCCGACCGACGCGCTGCAAAATCTCGTAGTGCAGGCGATCCACTCGGCGCAGCGGCGATTGATTCTGACCAGCCCCTATTTCGTGCCGGACGAGCCGGCATTGTTGGCGCTGAAGGTGGCGGTGATGCGCGGGGCGAGGGTCGATCTGGTCGTGCCGGCGGGAGGCGATCATCCGGTCGTCACCGCCGCGGGGCGGGCGTATTTCGATGAACTGCTCGAAGCGGGTGTGAACATTCATCTGTATCGTGACGGGCTGCTGCATTCCAAAACGATGACCGTCGATGATGCGTTCGCCATGATCGGCTCGGCCAATTTCGACATCCGTTCGTTCAATCTCAACTTCGAGTTGAACCTGCTGTTGTACGGCCCGGCGATCACCGCGAAACTTCGGCTCCTTCAGCAGCAATACATCGAACAATCCGACGCGCTGACGCTCGCATCGTGGCGGCGGCGGACGGGATGGCGAACGATGATCGACAATGCCGCGAAGCTGCTGAGTCCGATTCTGTGATTCAACGTTTGGTGCGACCCCGTGCCCGCTGTTGAGCGGCGCGCATCGCATCGAGCATGTTTTCCGTCGAGGTTTCCGCGGGTACTTCGGTTGTCGCCGGTGAAGTTTTCCGCGGGCGATGCGGTGTTGCGTCCGCCTGCGTTTCCGCTTGCTTCAATACCTTCTTCCGCGACCGCGTATCACCCCGCATCGCCAGCAGCCCGCTGCGACGCTCGAATATCTCCGCCAGCAGCACCGTCAGC
>JBAYVY010000050.1:0-13649 GCA_041674345.1 Phycisphaeraceae bacterium
GCTGACCGACGGTTTGTGCAGCGGCTTGCCGCCCATGATGTCGTCCACTTCATCCGCGCTGAGCGTTTCGTACTTCAGCAGCGCCTCGGCCACCGCGACGATCTTGTCCCAGTTTTCATCGACGATCTTCTGAGCGTCGGCATACCCCTCGTCGATCAGCCGCTTGACTTCCTCGTCAATCGTATTGGCGGTGTTGTCGGAGTAACTGCGTTCGGGCATCAGCGAATTGGGATTGTCCTCCGGCGTGTAATCGACGAAGCCCAACCGCGAACTCATGCCCCATTCCAGCACCATCTGCCGGGCGTAAGCGGTCGCCATGCGGATGTCGCCCGACGCTCCGCTGGTCACGTCGCCGGTTTTGCGGTTTTCCGCGATGCGACCGGCGCACAACACGCGCAACTGGTCATGCAGGTAGGCCAGGCCGTAACCGTAGCGGTCCTTTTCGGGCAGACTCATCGTCGCGCCGAGATAAGGCCCGCGCGGAATGATCGTGACTTTATGCACGGGGTCGGCGTGCGGCAGCAGTTTCTGCACCACCGCGTGCCCCGCCTCGTGATAGGCCGTGCCGATGCGTTCCTCCTCCTCGATCTTGCGGCTCTTGCGGGCGCGGCCGAACTTCACCTTATCACGCGCTTCCTCCAAATCCGCCATCTCCACGAAATCCTTGTTGCCCATCGTGGCGATGATCGCCGCCTCATTAATGATCGCCGCCAGGTCCGCGCCGCTGAACATCGGCGTCTGCCGCGCCAATCGCTCAATGTCAATCGACGGACTCATCTTCACGCGTTTGGCGTGAACTCGCAAAATCTCCAGCCGGCCCTTGAGGTCGGGCAGCGACACGGTGATCTGCCGATCAAAGCGGCCGGGGCGGGTCAGCGCCGGATCAAGCACATCGGAGCGATTGGTCGCCGCCATGACGATGACCTGGTCGTTGGTCTCGAAGCCGTCCATTTCGACAAGGATCGCGTTGAGGGTTTGCTCACGTTCATCATGCCCGCCGGAGGAAAAGCCCGATCCGCGCCGTCGGCCTACCGCGTCGATTTCATCGAGAAAAATAATGCACGGCGAACTATCCTTGGCCTGTTTGAACAGATCACGGACGCGGGACGCGCCCACGCCGACGAACATTTCCACGAAGTCCGAACCGCTGATGGAGAAGAAGGGCACTTCCGCTTCGCCGGCGACGGCCTTGGCGAGCAGGGTTTTGCCGCAACCGGGCGGACCGATGAGCAGCACGCCGCGGGGGATGCGTCCGCCGAGTCGCTGGAACTTTTTGGGGTGTTTGAGGAACTCGATGATTTCCTGGACTTCGTCCTTGGCTTCATCGACGCCGGCCACGTCGTTGAGGGTGACGTGGGTCATTTCCTTGGAGACGATTTTGTGTTTGGACCGTCCGAAGTTTCCGAGCATGCCCATGCCGCCTCCCCCGCCCCGCGCGGCGCGGAAGAGGAAGAAATAGATCAACCCGAACAGCAACAGCCAGGGCAGGAAGCTGACCAGCAGCATGAAGAACTGGCTGGTTGGTTCGGTGACCAGATCGCGGCCCTTGGCGGCGCGAACGATGATGTCGGTGATGACCCTGGCGCTTTCGTTGGCGGGCAGTTTAATCATCACCTGCGGGGGGATGTTCGGGGCCTTGGCGGTGTCGATATCGACGACGATGCGGTCATCCTTGAGGATGATTTTTTTCGCCGCGCCGGTTTGGATGTAATTGACGATTTCGCCGAGCGTGACTTCCTTGGCCTGGTTCTGCGAATTGGTGACCACCAGCACGAACGCGGCGATCAGACCCAGCACCATCATCCAGCCCAGCAGATTGCGGTTCATGCGCAGCGGCGACTGACCGCCCCCCGAAGGGCCGCCCGGACCCTGGTTGGAGTTTCCGGGGCCGGGATCTGGACCGGGGTTGTCGTTATTGGGTTCGTTGGGTTGCTCGCTCATGGAGTGCATCATAGGCGGAAAAGGGGGGAACGTCACACAGGATTAATCACCCAACACCAATGACGAATGACCCAATAATGACCCATTACCAAGAACCAACCGAATCGACGTTCTTCTTTGAACATTGAACATTGGTGATTATTGGGTCATTCGTCATTGGAGTTTGGTCATTGCCGCGCTGGCTACCAGTCGCTTCTCATCACCGACACGATGTCGCGCGCCAGTTCGGCGACGGCCTGGTGCTGGGCGATCTGCATCGGTTCGCCGACGGCGCGGAGGGGCACATATTCGCCGCTGCCGATGATGCGGTCGCGCCGGCGGATCACCTGCCCGCTGCGCAGGTCTTTCCATTCAAAGCTGACGGTGATTTGGGCCTGCATCTCCTGCGGCACGCCCGCGTCGAAAGTGCGGCTGAGCGTGGTCTGTTGGATGGCGACAATGGTGCCGGTCAGCAGCGTATCGGCCCCGGCGGCGTTGGTCACCTTGTAAGGCGAGCGGAGTTCAATCTCCTTGACCAGCGCTTCGGACAGTTCCATTTCCACGCCCTGGTAGAAAGTGCGATTGGCGAAGATGTCGAGTTTGACCGTGCGAATGTTGGCAGGGAAAAGATCGGCGATGTGATAGCCGGCCTGACCGTCGCCCTGACAACCGATCATCAGCGCGATCACCGCGACCAGTAACGCGGCGGCGGACGGCGCGGGTTTTCGCATCACGAAACGTGCGGGATGGGACATGGTTACTCCGGGGCCGTGAGATTCGGCGGGGCGACGATGGGGGCATTGGTTTCGACCGGCTCTTTGCTTTCCACGGCGGGCTGGTTGACGGCCTGCTGTTCGGTCGGTCTCTGACGGGCATGTTGCCTGAGCAACTCGGCGACCTTTTCATCGGTGAACGCGGCAGCCTGTTCGGGGTTGATCTGGCGCAGATCGGCCAGGGCGGCCTGCGCCGCGGCGGAACTGGGGTGATCGGTCACGACCCGCCCCAGCATGTAGGCGGCGCTGACAACGTTGCCCCGGGTGTGATACCAGCGGGCGACGAGCAGGTCTTTTTCGGCCAGCGATTCGTCGATGCGGACCAGCAGTTCATCGGAACCGTGCTGCTCGGCGGGACCGGGGAAACGCTCCTTGAAGGTGTAAAGCCGGGCGCGGGCTTCGTACAACCCCGTGCCGTCGAACGCAGGCCCTTTGAACGTGGCGAGGTTGGCGTCCACCTGACGCTGCATGGCGTAGGCCGACCACTGGCTGCGCGGATAGTTATCGACAAAGATGCTGTACGCATCGGACGCCATATACATTTCGCCCCGGCGATAGTAGAAATCGCCCAGCGATTTGCCGGCCTGCTCGGCGAGTTTGCTGCCGGGGTCGCGCTCCTGGATGCGGATCAGCAGTTCCTCCGCCTCGCCGCCGGTCGGCACGATGCGCATGCCCCAGATTTTCCGCCGACGACCGCCGGCATACATCTGCGCGATCTCGTACTCGCGGTGCAACGCCGTCTGGAACTGCGGCGAACCGGGAAACGTGCGGATCAGATATTCGTAGTCGTACAACGCCTTGAACTCATTGTTCTGCGCGATCTTCGCGTCGGCGCGCAACAGGTACGCCTGCGGCAACAGACGGTGATTGTGATGCGACTCGATCCATGCGTCGGCCATGTCCTCGGCATCGTCGGCGCGACCGTCGGCCAGCGCCTTGGCGATCCCCGCCAGTTCGCCGCCCGGCGTCGCCGCGTCCGGCGCGGAGGTCCGGGTGAAGCCCTCCTTGCCCAGTTCAAAGGTTTCCTGCGCGAAGGTCGCGCCGGCACAGGCCGCGATCGCGGCGACGATGAACATGAGGTGGGGTTTCATTGGCATCCTTGCGCTCCGACGGTTGAATACGTTCCGGCAATCACACGATGATAAACGGCGCGGGGGTCGGGGGCAATCGGGCAAATGACGAATGACGAAATCCGAATGACGAATCAAATCCGAAGTCCGAGACTCGAAACAGCCCCGTTCTGTTTCGGATTTCGAGTTTCGGGCTTGATTCGTCATTCGGATTTCGTCATTCGTCATTCCCCTTCCGAGGGGCCAGCCCCGTCGTCCACAGCATCGCCAGGGTTTGCGCATCATCGGGGATCGCACTGATGCGTAAACGCCCGGCCGTCATCGCCGGCAACCGTTCGAGATTCAGCGACGCCGCGGTTTCCACGTCACGGGCGATGCGCTGGGCGATGATCGGATCGGCCAGCGCGCGATCCAACCCCTCGCCCACCAGTTCGCGGGCTTTGGATTGCGCCTCTTCCACGGTGCATTGCTGATGCGTCAGCAGCCAGCGATGATATTCGAGGTACTCGCCCGAATCCGCCAGCCACACCGCCCACGCCAGTTTCGCCAGTTCGCACGATGCTTCAAAGCCATCGGGCGTGTTGGCGATGTAATGATTGCACTCGGCGCACAACGGCGCGATCAACACCACCACCGCCACATCATCACCGACCAACTGTTTCGCCCGTTCCACCACCGGCCAGCCGGCGGCACAACGGGAACACCGAAAATCCATCGCCTCGATCACGAACTTTTTCGCGTTCGGCGAACCGATGACGATCTGCTCGCTCAACGAAAGTTTCGGCGAATCGGCGAGCAATTCGCCGGGGCCTTCGCCGGTCGCCCAATCGGCGGCTTCACGGTGTTGGGTCGCCGCCATCGCCGCGGCGCAGGCCAGGCCCGCGACGATCAGCGGCACGATGATCGCCGGTCGCGTGTTTCGCATCGCGATCGGCCAAATGATCGCCGCCAGCGCGATGCTGATGATGTGCGTCGCCGTACACCACCAACACCATTGATGCAGGTCGAACGCTTGTACGCCGATGAACCACAGCCCCCCGCCGGCCAGTGTTGCGACGAAAAACGAACCGCTCACCCGCGACCACGGGCAGCGTGGAAAGCGAATCGTCGAAACCCACAACAACAAATAGGCGGAAAACCCCAGCGTCGCGACGGACTTGCCCCCAACCGTCGCCCACTTGCTGTCGAACAATGATCGGCAATCGCCGCACAACGGAAACCCCCGGAAGTTATCGCCAGCGGCATAGCGCCCCCACGTCAAAAATCCCGTCAGCGCCAATCCCGCGACGATCAGCACGCGCATCGTCCATATCACCGGTTTAGCGGGTGGCACGCCCCCGGAATTGTGCCCCTCCCCGGTTTGACATACGTCATTGTCGCACTTGCCCATAGCCGCTCACCACCCACTTGTAGGTCGTCAGGTCGCCGGCCCCCATCGGCCCGCGCGCGTGCAGTTTGTCGGTGCTGATGCCGATTTCCGCGCCCAGTCCGTATTCGCCGCCGTCGCTGAATCGCGTTGAACAGTTGACCATCACGTCCGCCGAATCGACTTCGTTGACGAACCGATCCGCCGCCGCGATATCCGCCGTCACAATCGCATCGGTGTGATGCGAGCCGTGACGGTTGATGTGCGTGATCGCTTCGTCGAGTGAATCGACGACTTTGATCGCGCAGATCAGATCGAGGTATTCCGCGTCCCAATCGGCGTCGGTCGCATCGACAAGCTGCGAATCGGCGACGTGCGACTTCAGCAGTTTCTTACTGCGTTCATCGACGCGCAACTCGACGCCCGCCGCCGCCAGCGCCCTGCACGTTTCGACCTGCAAGGCCCCGGCGTCGGTGTGAAACAGCAGCGTTTCCGCCGCGTTGCACACGCCCGGGCGCTGCGTTTTGGCATTCACGCAAATGCCGCGCGTCATGCCCCCCGGAAGTTGATTCGCCGCGGCATCAACGTAAACGTGGCAGTTGCCGGTGTAATGTTTGATGACGGGAATGCGTGCCTGTTCGACGACAGCGCGGATGAGTGATTCGCCGCCGCGCGGTATCGCCAGGTCGATCAGCCCTTCCATTTTGAGCAGGTGTCCGACGGCCGCGCGATCGGGGGTATCGACCAGTTGCACGCAGTCAGCGTCCCCGCCGTGTTCGGTGATCGCCTGTCGCACGATGTCCGCGATCGCGGCATTGGAGTGCATCGACTCCTTACCGCCCCGCAGAATCGTCGCGTTGCCGCTTTTGATGCACAGCGCCGCGGCATCGCTGGTGACGTTGGGCCGGCTCTCGAAAATAATCAGCACCACGCCGATCGGGCACCGCCGCTTTTCAATGCGTAAACCGTTGGGCCGAACGCAGCCCTCGATCACCTGCCCCACCGGATCGGTCTGTTCAGCGATCTGCCGAACGCTCCCTGCCATTTTTGCGATACTTCCGTGGGTGAGCGTGAGCCGGTCGATCATCGCGTCGCTCAGTCCCGCCTGTTTCGCCGCCGCCAAATCTTTTTGATTGGCGTCGATGAGTTGTTGGGTATCGCGTTCCAGTCGCTGCGCCACGCCGTGCAAAATCGACGCGCGTTGCCCGCCGCTCAATCGCACCAGCGACCGCCCCGCCGCCGCCGCGCGTTCGGCCAGCGACCGGCAATATCCCGCGATGTCCGTGGTATTCGTCGTCATGTCGAACAGTGTAGCGGAGAACCGTGTCAGAACAACAGAACAGCGGAAAATCAAAACAGCAAAACATGCCGATCAGACCGCCACGATCCTTGTTCGCCTCCCCCATGTTCTGTTGTCCTGCTGTCCTGCTTTCCCTCTCTCACTTGTTCTGTTCTTCCCGTGAGCCGAACACGTCCTTCCACGCGTCGGTGAATCCCGTGAACTGTCTGACCCGCGTGTCGGGCTTGTCCAGCGTCCCCGTCACGCGAATCGTGATGAACTGATCCCGCAAGCCATCGATCAAATCCGTCACCGGCCCCAACTTCAATCCGTCCGGGTTGTCGCTGGTCAGCGACAAATCCAGCTTCCGATCCTCCAGGCCCATCGTCCCCCCGCCGGCCAGTCGCATATGGGGCGACTCCAGCACGATCCGCTCAAAATGCATCACCCCGTTCTGCAAGTAATAACTGATCGCCGCCCGCTCGAAACTCCGATCCATCGGCAACGACAAATGCGTGATCTGCAACAACCCCAGCGCCAGCGGCAAATCGTACATCTCTCCTTCCCGAATCATGATGTCCCCGCGCCCCCGCATCGAACCGGGCTGCGACCATTTGCCCTCCACATCGAACGCCGCCGATAGTTTCCCTTTCATCTTGTCCGCCGCCTTCGATCGCTCTTGCGTTGGGTTGCCTTCCGCCGCCTTCTCGGTTCCGGGGGCATTACTTCCGGGGGCGGGGGCATTACTTCCGGGGGCCGGCTTGTCGATGAACGTTGTCAAATCCACATCCGACAGCGCCAGGTGAAACTGATACGTCTTGTCATCCAGCCCCAGTCGTCCGTTCCCGCCCACCGCGCCGTCATACAACACCCCCCGCAGCGACGGCATCACCAACAACCGTCCCTGCTCCGCGCTGCTCAATACCGTGTGCAACTTCTCCACCGGCCGATCCGCGATCACCATGCGTTCGGCATCCACCTCCACCCGCATCGCCGGCCACTCCTGCCCGACGATCTGCTTCGCGTCCACCGTCACCTTTCCGTCGATCTGTTTGATCCCCACACCCACATCGCATTCGCCCCCGGTCAGCCGCACCGTCCCGTTCACCGACATCCGCGGCTCGCCCGGCTTCGCCGCGCCGTCCAAGTGCAGCCGATCCAGTTTCACCTCATATTTCCCGTTGATTTTCAACCCCTCCGCCAACCCCGCCACAGCGCTCGGCAACAAACTCCGCATCCCCGCCGTCAATCGCTCCCCGCTCGCCTCCAGCGTCAAATCCCCGCTCACCCCCGCCGACATTCCGGGGGCCGCTTGCGGCTTAGCACTCCCCCCATCCCCCTGCGCATCCCCATGCGACGCTTGCTTCAACGCCTTCTCCCCTTCCGCCGCTTGCGACTTCGCGCCGTCCGTTCCCTCCCCGAATCTCAAATCCCCGCTCACCTCCACCCGTCCCCCATCCTCGTCCAACACCCCACCCAACCGGTCCAGCGTGATCGCCTTCCCGTCCGTCGTCACACTTCCGTGCATCCGCTTCATCGCCAGCAGCCGCTCATTCATCTTCAACGACAGCGACGCCGGTTCCACCTTCAACCGCAGCACACTCCCGCCATCCATCGCACCGTTCTCATAATGCAGCCCCGCGTCATATGTCCCCTTCACCTCATGCTTCTTCAACTGCGCCGTCCACGCATCGGGCTTCGTCTTGTCCTCCTCACCACTCGTCTTGCTTCCAGGGGTCATTCCTTTCACATATGGCTCAAACAACTCCCACACCGGTTCCTCAAACTTCAACCGCTTCGCCTCCGCGTCCACCGACACCTTCAAATGTTCCGCGTCCGTCCAGTCCGCCAGCCCGCTGATTTCCAGCGCCGATTCGCCGTGCCTGCCCGTCAGGTGATCCAACTCCACATGATGCAGCGACAAGCGTATCCGCCCCCCCACATCGTTCAACGCATAATTTCCGCCCGTCGCCGATCCCGCCGGCCCGCCCGGATTCAATGTCGCGTGATTCATCTCGATCAGTAAATCCACGTCCGGCTTGTGCCTCGCATCGCTGCATATCCGCCCCACCACGTCGATCGTCCCCGATGGGTTCAATATCCGCACCCACCGATCCTGCGGTCGCGGCAGCACGTCCATCAACAACCCGTCCAACGGCAAACCCACCATATGCACGTTCAAGTCCGGCTCCACATCCTCCATGTCCCCTTTCGCCAGCCGCACCGTTCCGCTCAATCCCCCCTGCCCCCCGTGCAACCCCGTCAACTGCCAATCCACAAACTCCAATCGACCCGACCGAATCAGCAACTTTCCGCTCGTGATCCGCATCGGATACGGAAAATGCCTGAACACGATGCTCGCTTCCTGCAAATCCACATCCGCTTCCGCATTCGTCTTGTCGCCCGGCCCCTCCTCACGCATCACATGCACCAACACATTCGCACGCCCTCCCAAATCAAACTCCTTCACGTCCAGCCGCTTCATGATCTGCGACAATTGCCTGCTTAGCTCCCCATACCGTTCCGCGTCCTTCTTCTCATCCACATCCCGCATTTGTCGCCGAACCGCGCTGGCCGCCAGTTCCTCCGCGTTGTATTGCGCCGCCGTGATGAAGTGACCCGCCTTCAACAATTTGTCATATGCCGGTTGGTTGAAAAACAAATCCAGCGCCGGCCGGTGCCTCGCGGGCATCGCCTGACGCAACATCTCGTCCATCGGCACGTTCACCGCCGTCACCAGCAAATCCACCCCGGGGTCTTCGCTCAGCGGCGCGATCACTCCCGTCGCCGTCGCCGTCGCCCCGTCGGTCCCCTGACCCGTCACGCTCAGCACCTTCACTTCTTGCCGGTTGAACTTCAGTATCCCCCGGCAATTCGTCCACTCATATGGAAACTTCGCATACCGTATCTTCGCCGACAATAGCGTCGCCGTGCCTTCGTAATCTATCGTCTGTCCCTCCTGCTCACGCCCCACACGCATCGACACCCGCACCCGGCCCGCTGGCGTCAATATCCGAAACACCTTCTGCACCGGCTCCGGCATCGCATAGATCACCCGCGGCTCGTCCGGTATCACGAACGGTTCCGTCGTCATCCCCACCCTAAACGCCGCATCCGCCGTGTATCCCTCGATCGTCCCCGCGATCCGATACTCCAGCCCCTCAATCTTCCCCACCAACTCCTTCTCAATCTTCACCCGCTCCTGCTCGAACACCAACTCCCCGCTCACATCCGTCATCCGTATCCGATAGTCCCCCCGATCCGTCAACTGCGGCAGTGTCATCGCCACGTGCTCAAATCCCACCGTCGCGATCCATCCCTTCTTCGGGTCCAGCGTCACACGCACCGAAGGAAACGGCCCCGCCGGCTCCATGTCGTCCCACACATGGCCCGCCACGCCCGGCAGCAACCGCCGATACCGCTCGCTGAACGACAACCCGCTCAACACCAACTGCCCCTGCCGATGACGCGCATCTATCCATCCCACCAACCTCGCTCCCAAGTGTCTCGCCGCCCTTTCGACCTTCGCGTTCTCCCCACCCCCCTCCTCCCATACCTCCACATCCAACCGCTCCGGGCGCCCCATCTCCGGCTGAATCTCCCCCGATATCCCCATCGTCCCCACCACACGCAACTTCTCACCCTCCATCACCCCATATCGAAACTCGCCCCCCCTCACCCGCACCTCCGGCAAACGCATCTCCTCCTTCCCGCTCGGCAAACGCCCCACCGCCAGCTTGTCCCAATTCAATACCCCGCCCTTCACATCCTCCGACAACGTCAGCACCGGCGAATCCACCGTCAGTTCCTTCAACACCAGCCGCCCCCGCCACAACTGCCCCCGCTCGCAACTCATCCGAACACGATGCGCCCGGAAAAACTCCGCCCCTTCCCCGCTCATCCCCTTCGCACGCATCGTCACATCCGCCAGATCCAGTGTGCCCCGCCACGACAAATGCGCCGACCGGATCGAAACCTCCGCTCCCGTCATCTGCTCCAGCACATTCCGACACACCGCCGCCACCCTCGCCGGCGACAACAGCACGAAATACACAACCCCCGCCCCCACGATCAAAAAGATCGACGCATACAACCCCGCCATCCGCAAACGATGCCGCCATCGCCTGCGACGCCGCGCCTCAACCACGGGTTGACTGGCTTGTTCATTCATGCGGTCACAAACCCGATCCGTCCCACGATTCTATCCGCTCCACTTCGCCATCTCACCCCGATCATCGCCGCGACGCCGTTCTGGCTTGCCTCTACGCCTTCAAAAATATCGCCCCCGTCCCAACCTCGACCTGTTTCACCCGCCCGTTCGCCGCCAACCCCCGCAACAATAAATACACCGCTTCCGCCTGATCCCCCGCCCCAATCGCCATAGCGATCTCCTCCGCCGTTCTGCCATTGCCACTTCCGGGGGCCGCTTGCGGCTTCGCACTCTTGCAAACTTCCGATACCACCTTCTGTTGCAACGACAGCACCGCCGCCGCCGCTTTCTTCCCCGCCTCCACGCCCGGCTGGTGATACGCATTGATGTTCACCAATACCGCATACAACCCCACGGCCCTTTCGTACAACGCGATCAACACCCCCACCGTGAACGCATCCACACGCTTCACCGTGATCGTCATCGACTCCCGCCCCACATCGTGCAACGCCGACCGCGTTCCCATGTAAAACCCGCGCAGGTAATCCCCGCACCGCACGCCCGGCTCCACCTCCAGCTTCGCCGCTTCGCTCGCCCCGTCCTCCAGCACCTCGATGAACGTCACGAAAAAGTTCCGCACGCCCTCACGCAACTGCTGCACGTAGGCGTGCTGGTCCGTCGATCCCTTGTTCCCGTAAACGCTGATCCCCTGATAGACCGTCCTGCCCTCCAAATCCTTTTCCTTCCCCAGCGATTCCATCACCAACTGCTGCAAATATCTGCTGAACAGCAGCAGCGAATCCCGATACGGCAGCACCACCATGTCCTTCTCCCCCCTGCCGCCCGTCGCATAAAACCACATCATCGCCAGCAGCGCCGCCGGGTTGCCCATCATCTCATGCTTCCGCGTGATCGCATCGCACGCCCCCGCGCCGGCCAGCATCGCGTCAATATCCACCCCCGCCAGCGCCGCCGGCAGCAGCCCCACCGCGCTCGTCTCGCTCGTCCGTCCACCCACCCAATCCCACATCGCAAATCGCCCCAGCCATCCTTCGCTCTCCGCCGCCTGGTCCAGCTTCGATCCCACGCCCGTCACCGCCACCGCGTGTTTCGCAAAACTCAACCCCGCATCCGAATACGCCTGCCGCGCCACCAGCATCCCGTTCCGCGTCTCCGGCGTACTGCCGCTCTTGCTAATCACCACACTCAACGTCTCCCCCAACCTCCCCCCGATCCCCGCCAGCACCCGACTCATCCCCACCGGGTCCGTGTTATCCAAAAACCACGACTTCAACGCGGGGTGCGGAATGCGGGGTGCGGAATGCGATCCACCTTCCGAATCCGCTTGCCTCAACGCCTTTTCACTTCCGGGGGCACTCAACGCCTCGGCCACGAACTGAGGCCCCAACGCCGATCCCCCAATCCCGATCACCAACACCTGCGTGAACTTCCCCCCCTTCTGCGTCTTGATCTTCCCCCCCAACACATCCGCCGCGAACGCCTTCACCTTCGCCAACGTCTCCTCGATCTCCGTTCGCAACTCCGCCGTCGGCGCATGACTCGCCGACCGCAGCCAGTAATGTCCCACCATCCGCTTCTCATCCGGGTTGGCGATCGCGCCCTTTTCCAACTCATCCATCGCCGCGAACGCCCGATCCATCGCGGGCTTCATCTTCCGCAAAAACTCCTCCTCAAAATCCATCCGGCTGACATCCAGCGTCAACCCGATCTTTTCACACTCACAAACATACTGGCGGTAACGATCCCAATGATTCTTGCTCATAAATGGTTCCAAGGGGTAAAAGGGTGAACTCACTTCGACGAATGCCACGTCATCCACGTCGCGCCAACGATCGGGCTTGCCTCAATGCCTTCTCACATCACCCAATCCCCTTGATGTTATACTTTTCCCCCGCTTCCCGCATCCCGCTCTCCGCACGCGGCACAGCGCCCCCTCACCTCGCCGGCTTCTTCCCCATATGCGCGAACTGGCCCGGCTTGGTGTGCGAGTGCCAGTTGATGTGCGGCGCATCGCCCCACAGCGATTCCAGATCGTAATAACTCCGCGTCTCCGCGGTGAACAGATGCGCCATCACGTCCAGGCAGTCGATGATCGCCCACTGCGACGCGCCCTTGATGCCGTCGCTGCGGAAAATGCTCCGGTCCATTTCCCCGGCCAACTCCTCCAAATCCTGAATGTTGCTGTTGATCTGCCGATCCGACGTGCCCGTCGCCAACACCAGATAATCGGTGAGCGGGCTGACTTTGCGCACATCCAGAACCAACACCTGTTCGCAGCGATTGTCAGACAACAACCGGGCCGCGCAACACGCAAATCGCTCGGCGTCGGCCTGACGTTCGGCCATGCTGATGGGGGATGGCTTGGTCATCTCAACCTGAATAAACACCGAAAGCGTGTGGGAAGTCGGAATACCAGAGTCAGGAGACAGAATACCGGAGTACGGCCCGATGGTCTTACTCCTGTCTCCTTCTCACACGCTTTCTCAGGAGCGGCTGGAGTTCCGTCCGCCCGGACCGCCGGATCGACCGCCGGGACCGGATCGCCCGCCGCCGGGACCGCCACTGCGACCGCCGGGGCCTGATCGACCGCCGCCGGGACCACCGGGACCGGCATTGCGCCCGTTCGGCGGCCCGCCCGCGCCCGCCGCGATGTCACGCGGATTGACCACTCGCTTGACGCTCTTTCGCATGGCGCGACGGCGACGCTCGGAGGGCTTCTCGTAATAGGCGTGCTTCTTCACGTCCTTGGTCAGTCCTTCTTTTTCGCACAATTTCTTGAACCGGCGAAGCATCTGCTCAGCCGACTCGCCCGCTCGCGCTTTGATCCGAATCGCCATGCAATCACGTTCCTGTTCGAGGCCGTATGAAAGTCCCGTCGCCAACCGGCGACACAATCCTCCAGCATCCCAAAAATCCCCCTCCTTTGCAAGCGCGAGCCCCATCGTGTAGGAACTCAG
This sequence comes from Phycisphaeraceae bacterium, assembly GCA_041674345.1. GTDB lineage: Bacteria > Planctomycetota > Phycisphaerae > Phycisphaerales > Zrk34 > JBAYVY01. The sequence continues at coordinate 13,537 of JBAYVY010000050.1, forward strand.
GGTGCATGACAGTTTTCGCGGGGGGATAGCCGACAAGATGTAGTGGTGGGTCGCCCCGGACGGCGATCCGACGGCAGCCAACGAGCAAGGAGGTTCCATCATGGCGGCACGGA
>JBAYVY010000051.1:0-13643 GCA_041674345.1 Phycisphaeraceae bacterium
CGTCGAGTTCTACGGCGAGGGCGCCGAGCGGCTGCCGGTCACCGACCGTGCCACCATCGCCAAACTCGCCGCGACCGGCCTCCGTAACTTCGCCCCCAAACTCCCCCAATCCCCGGCACTCATCGGCTTTGACGGATTCGTCGATTCCATCATCGCCGTCGTCGATAAACGTCATGCCGTCGATTCCTTCGATCCCGTCCACACCATCGCGCAGTTCGGCCAGAAAATCCTCGCCGCCGCCGGTCACTCCGCCAATTACGAACTGTCCGTCAAACTCCAAAAACTCGGCGGCAACGGCCCCATTATGGCCAACGCCCTCGCCACCGCCGGCTTCCCCGTCACCTACATCGGCGCGCTCGGCTATCCCGAAATCCATCCCGTCTTCCATCCCTTCGCCAAAATCGCCAAATGCCTCTCCGTCTGCGAACCCGGCTACACCGACGCCGTTGAGTTCGACGACGGCAAACTCATGCTCGGCAAATACGAATCCATCAACGCCATCAACCCCGCCCACATCGACCAAACCATCGGCCATGCAACTTTTGCACAAATCGTCGATCAATCCCGCTTCCTCGGCATGGTCAACTGGACCATGCTCGTTTACATGAACGATATCTTCACCCGTCTCGCCGATGAAGTCCTCCCCGCCTGCAAACAACGCAAACTCATCTTCGTTGACCTGGCCGATCCCGAAAAACGCACCGCCGATGACAAACGCGATGTCCTGAACATCCTCACGAAAATGCAGAAACCCGCTGATGTCATGCTGGGGCTGAACCTCAAGGAAGCCGTCCAGATCGCCGAAGTGCTCGGCATCGACCCGACCTCCAATCCCGAAGCCGCCATCGAAAAACTCGCCACGCAAATCCGCGCCAAACTCAACATCCACGGCGTCGTCGTCCACCCCCGCGCCGGTGCCGCCGCGTGTATCCTCAACGCCGGCAACCCCGTCTCCGCTTCCTTCCGGGGGCCGTTCGTGGCCAAACCCAAACTTTCCACCGGTGCCGGCGACAACTTCAACGCCGGTTTCTGCCTCGGCGTCCTCGCCGGTCTGCCCGTCGATCAAGCCCTCTGCACCGGCACCGCCACCAGCGGCTACTACGTCCGCAACGCCGGAAGTCCGACCTTCGCCCAACTCGCCGACTTCTGCGACGAACTGCCGCAGCCGGAATAGCGATGCGGGGTGCGGTATGCGGAATGCGGCGCGCAAACTCGGCCCGCCCGCTTCAGCGGGTGGGCAGTCGTGCGACGTTCGTCATTCATTCAACCCCGGAATGACAGAAATGCGATTTCCCTACTCCCCGCCCGCTGAAGCGGGCGGGCCGAGTTCCGACCTACATTGTGGCTGTGGACACACATCAAATCGCCTATTTACCCCGAAGGGGTGCTGGAATGTAGCCACGGGTGAAGTCTTGAGCGAGCGCAGCGAGTCGAAAGACGCAACCCGTGGAAACGATATCGCAGATCATTCCCGCCCCGGCAGGGGCGGCGGAATCCTCCGGCGAATCAGGGAGGCGCCCCACGGGCTTTAAAGGTCAGTGCCCCGATTTGTAATTTGTCCGGTTGCGTTGAGAGGATGATTTCCAGAAAGACGGCCGGGTCATTCGTCGCGGAGATACGGACGGCCTGATACCATACGCTATTGGCGCACAGACGATAGTACAGGCGCGGCGGCGGCTTCGATGAATCACGGAAGATCGATCCAACCATCCGCAGGACTTGCGGCGGGTATTGCTTTCGATGCCCCTCGGCGATAGCAGTGGATGCAGCATCATATTTTTCAGCCAAAAGATCGTCCATGAAACGACCAACCCAATCCCGGATCGCTTGCGAAGGCGGATCAGTTTGAGCAATGCGCACATAGATTTGAACGATTTGCTGCGAATCACCTTGCTGGAGTCCGGTAAGTTCGACGGAATCAATTGATCTGAAGTCCGAGTCCAGATGATACGTCGCTTTTTCATAGAAACCCTGTGGAGAGGAACCGGAGAATGTTTCCATCGCTTGCGGTCGCCAGGCGGAACCGACCGATTTCTTGATCGCCGTCCAATCCGCCTCGAATCGCTGCGCGGTCCACGCCTCACGAAGTTTGGGGTGCAGCAATTCAAACGCCGGGGTCACATCATCAGAGCTGACGGCTTGCACGAAATCCGCCAGAATGCCGCGTTGCGAAATCTGTATGTGACGTTGGATGGCCGTTTCACTCGCCTTCGGCTTTTCCGAGCGATCGGAACAAGCGAAAAGCCCCGCGGTGAAGATACTGATCAAAAGCCATCTTATCTTGGCGCAACCGATATCGTGATTTGATTTGCCCGACATGCTGTGACCCAATGGTGATGATTATAGCCCATTGTAGATCGCGCGTTGCGGGGGAACAAGTCAAAACTGTGGGCGGGGCACTTTGTGCCACCCGCTAAACGCGGGAAGAGGTCATCGCGGGTAAAATGTCATCATGCGCGAATTTGAACTGCTCCAACACATCTTCCAATCCAACCCGGCGTTACCCGCGCGCGTCACGATCCCGCCCGGCGATGATATGGGGGCCGTGCGGCTGGATGGCCGCGATCTGCTGGTTACTGTCGATCAACTCATCGAAGGCGTTCACTTCAATCTCGCCACGGCCACGCTGGAACAGGTGGCACGCAAGGCGATGGTGCGAAACCTGTCCGATGTCGCCGCGATGGCCGCCGTGCCCGTCGCCGCCGTCGCCACGGCGGCCCTTAATCGCAACTTTGGCGAATCTCGTACTTTGGCACTTTTTGACGCATTGCGAACATATGCTGAACAATATGATTGCCCGTTGATCGGCGGAGACGTGAGCGTGTGGGACGGGCCGCTGCATCTGACCGTCACCGTGTTCGCCGAGCCGCGCGGCATCGAGCCGGTTAAACGAAGCGGCGCGAAAGTCGGCGACAATATCTATGTCACGGGAGCGGTAGGGGGGGCATGGAACCAGCAGGGGGGCGGACCCCACCTGACCGCCGAGCCGCGATTGCAATTGGCGCTGGCGCTGGTGACACGTCCAGGAGTGCCGCTTCCGGGGGCGATGATCGACCTGTCGGACGGCTTGGCGGGCGACCTGAAACATATCTGTGAAATGTCGCACGTCGATGCGGAGGTGTGGATCGAAAGTTTGCCGCTGCGATCAACGATAGCGGACGACGGCCGGCCCGCGTGGGAACATGCGGCCTGCGACGGGGAAGATTACGAATTGTGTTTCACGGCTATTGGGGACGTACCCGGCGAGCTGGAAGGCGTGAAAATCACACGCATCGGACGCATCGTCACACCGCGTCAAGCCGGCGAACCACGCATACAATGGCTGAACGCGAAAGGTGAACCGCAGAAATTACAAAACAGCGGATGGGAACATGGAAATTGAACTGGTCAGCACGTCGGTCGAGCACACCGTGGCTTTGGGTAGGGCGGTGGCGCGGATTGTTCAGCCGGGCGATGTGATCGCCTTGCGAGGCGAGTTGGGCGCGGGCAAGACGCAATGGGTGCGCGGGTTGGCCGAAGGATTGGGGGCCGACCCGCGGAAGGTGTCGAGTCCGACGTTCGTGGTGATGCAGGAATACGCGACGGCTTGTTTGCCGATTCCGGGGGCGGGGGTTTCGGGGATTCCGGGGGTTTTGCATATGGATGCGTATCGCATTCATTCGCTGAATGATCTGGAAACGACGGGTTGGACCCCGGAAGTCGCGGCCCAATCGGTGAGCGTCATTGAATGGGCAGATCGCATCGCGTCGGAATTACCGGTGGATCGGCTGGACATCGACTTTGAACACATCGACGATCACCAGCGACGCATCGTGATGCGCGCGATGGGAAACTTTGAATATCGCGCGGGTTTGCTGACGGCTGTTTCGGAGTGGCGGGAGCGGAGTCTAAAAAGTGGATGTAAATGTCCAATTTGTGGCAAGGAAGTGCGGCAGGGGGTTGCGACGTTTCCGTTCTGTTCGGCACGTTGCAAACAGGTGGATTTGGGGCGATGGTTCACCGGGGCGTATCGGATTGAGCGGTCGGCGGATTGGGTGAATGACGATTTGGGGCAGTTGGAGGGCGATTCCGGGGGATCGGATCAGTCGGGGGATTGACCGGTCCCCGGCGGGCGGATGCCGTAGATGAGGAAGCGATGTCCGACGGGCTGGAGGCCGTGTTCGCGGCAGATGCGATCGCGGATGGCGACCAGTTCGGGGCTGTAAAACTCGATCATTTCACCTGAGTCGGCGACGACGAGATGATCGGTGGGCTTGCGGCCATAGATGAGTTGGTAATGGGACTGGCGGCTGTCGAGGAGAACTTCCTGAATGATCCCGGCTTCGACCAGGTGCTTGATCGTGCGATAAACGGTGGCGCGGGAAACGCGGTGGCCGAGTTGCTGAACCTCGGCCAGCAGTTGGTCGGCTTCAAAGACGGAGTCTTTGGAGAGAACGGTATCGAGGATGACCGCCCGCTCGGTGGTGAACTTCAGCCCGCGTTTTTTGAGGAAGCGGCGAAAGATCGCGCAGATCGGCAGGAGAATGGACGGATCATCGGCGTTTGTGGAAGGGTTCATCTTCATCGTGGAGGCCATTGTATCGCCTGCGACTCGCAACGGCGTGGCCGCGACAGAACCCGGCGAGATTCCAACACCATACCCAACGTCCGATAATAGCTATTATGTTACTTTCAGTCAGGTAGGGAGATGGCGTCGGCTTGACGTGGGGAATTGGCGGCCTTAGGGTCAGGTGATTGTGTGCCATTGGGACATGTGGCGTCACGGAATTTGCTGGCGGATCATTGTTCGCCCACATGGAGAACTTTGAAAAACCCGCGGTCCACCACGGCCTGCCACCGAAGACGGCGTCATTCCGTGCTTGAAGCGAGGTTATTCAAAGGCCTCAATAAGCCAAAAGAAAGACTGTTTCGATTTTGAAACAGACTGTAAAAGCCGCCGGCGGCGGATGTGAGTGGTTGACGTGAAGATTGAAATTGAAGCGAAGTTGCGGCTGGACGGCGAGACGGATGCGGCCGCGGTGGAACAGCGATTGGTGAAGTTGGCTGGTCGTCTGGTTGCGACGATGCGGGAGGTCAACATTTTTGTGGATACGCGGGAGAACCAGCTGAAGGCGACGGATCGGGGATTGCGTGTGCGGCTGGTGGAGACGATGGATGATGGGACGAAGGTGGATGATGGGACGATTGTTAAGCCGCAGGCGGCGGGCGCGGCGGCGGGTGTGACGATCACGTTCAAGGGGCCTCGGTCGGTCGGACGGTTGAAGAGCCGGCGTGAGATCGAGGTGAATGTGGATTCGGAGGAAGGCGCGTTGAATTTGCTGGCGGAGCTGGGGTATCACGAGTCGATTCGATTTGAGAAACGACGGAAGCGTTATCTGTTGGAGGGTTGCACGATTGAGTTGGACGAGATGCCTTATCTGGGGCATTTTCTGGAGATCGAGGGGCCTGACGACGCGACGATTTTGTCGGTGCGGGAGAAGCTGGGTTTGTCGGATCGGCCTCTGATTCATTCGAGTTATGTGGCGATGCTGGCGACGTATCTGGCGGATCACGGATTGACGGAGCGGCATGTGGTGTTCGGAGCGAAGGCATAGAGGCAAGCGGGATCGGCGGCGCGGGGTTATCCGGGGGGAAGGACGGATTGCCTCACATAATCGTGATACATCGCGGCGAGTTTCGTTGTGATCGGGCCGGGTTGGGCGTCGGCGACGGGTTGATGGTTGATGTGAGTGACGGGGCGGATTTCGGTGGTGGTGCCGACGGCGAAACATTCATCGGCGGCGAGCATTTCGGCTTGCGTGAAAGGGGTCTGGTGAACGGCGACACCCCCGGTGCCACCCCCCTTCCGGGCGAATTCGATGACGAGTTTGCGGGTGACGGAGCCGAGGATGGTGCCATCGAGCGGATGGGTACACAGTTCGCCGCCGCGGACGATGAAGATGCTGCGTGCGGTGCCTTCGGTGACAATCTGGTTATGGGGGCGGACGAAGATGGCTTCATCGCAACCGGCCTCGGCGGCGGCCTGTCGCGCCAACACATTCGGCAACAGCGCGACGGATTTGATCGCACATCGTGTCCAGCGGATTTCATCGTGGGTGATCGCGGTCATCGGCGAGGCAACCGGGCGAGCGGCCAGCGGGGGTTGCGGTTTGATGTAAGCGAAGACGGTGGGTGAAGGCGCGGGTTGGGGGAAGGCGTGATCGCGTTCGGCCGCGCCGCGGGTGATCTGCCAGTAGCAGTAACAATCGGGCATGGCGTTGCGACGGATCAGTTCATCGGTGACCCCCGGAAGATGGTGCGCCGATTCATCGAAGTCGATGCGCAGTTCTTTGAGGGAATAGCGCAGGCGATCCAGATGATCGGGCATGGCGACGGGGCGACCGGCGTAGTAACGGACGACTTCGTAGATGCCGTCGGCGAAGAGGAAGCCGCGATCGAGCGGGCTGATGCACGCCTGATCCAGGGGTTTATACTGGCCGTTCAAATAGACGATCGGATTCATGGAGGCAGAGGATACGCCAGAATGCGGTCCATCGCCAAGGGCCTGCCGCGTTGTTGATTTTCGGTTTGGTGTTGCTTTTTTGAAAATTTCAGGATAAAATTATCTGGGTTAGTGAACAAGATGCGGCTCCATACCGCACCGCCCTCCCCGATTTGCCCGCCTGGTCCCATTTTCTGATGTTATTGTCGGTTCGTCTGCGGCAAGGGCGCTGTCGGTATATTGACTCCGCGCCAGAAGGTGTCCCATGTTTCGCATTTGCCGGTTGATCGTGGTTCTGGTGATGGCGTGTCTGGCATTGGTTTTCTCCGACACGCCGTCCGCTGTCGCAAGCACATCAGTTTCCTTTCCCTCGGTTTCTTCGGTCTGCCTGGCGATGTCGTCTGACAGCGCACCGGCGCAACACGCCCTGCCTTCCGACGGCAGCGTCTCGGTCTGCACCGACGCCCTTCCCCACGCTTCGGTCCTGGCGGCTGTGGTCCCGGGCGTTTCCCTGTTCACCAGTCTCAAGACCATCGCCTTCATCTACGGGCTGGCCGCTGTCATCGCTTTTCTCGTCGCGATGCTCATCAAGCTCATGGCGATGACGCTTCACCGCCTGTAAAGCGTCCGCCCCCCTCTTCCCCATTCCATTTCATCCAATTCGTCTTGTCCACGATGCTTCGATTGCGCTGCATCCGCGTGATGCGCCCGCGAGATTTTCCCCATGCACTTTCACGATCTGCTCAATGTGTTCCAGGGGCTTCAAACTTTCCTCGACTCCGATCCGATCATCATCGCGGCCCGTCTGGGGTTGATCGTCCTCGGCATCGTGCTGGTGTTCCTCGCATGCAAGGGCACGCTGGAACCGCTGCTGATGATCCCGATGGGCTTCGGCATGATCGCCGCGAACGCCGGGGTGCTCATCCTCGATCCGGTCACCACCAGCCACATCGCGCAGGCCGCCGCGTCCACACAGGCCCCCGCCGCCCAGCAGGGTACGCTGTTCGTCGCGCCGCTGGTCGAACGCACCGACGACCTGATGTATATGCTCCAGGTCGATTTCCTTCAGCCGGTTTACACCCTCACCTTTTCCAACGGCCTGATCGCCTGCCTCGTCTTCATGGGCATCGGTGCCCTGCTCGACACCAGCTACCTGCTGGCCCGCCCGTTTGAAAGCATGTTCCTCGCCCTGTGTGCCGAACTGGGTACGATCCTCACGTTTCCCATCGCACTGTTGTGCAAACTCCCGGTCGGTGAATCGGCGGCCATCTCGATGGTCGGCGGCGCCGACGGCCCCATGGTCATGTTCACCTCCCTCGTACTGGCCAAAGACGCCTTCGTGCCCATCACCGTCGTCGCCTACCTCTATCTCGGCCTGACCTACGGCGGCTACCCTTATCTCATCAAACTCATGGTCCCCAAAAAACTCCGCGGCACCCCCACCGTCCAGCGCAAACACCCCGAAGTCCCCGCACGACACAAAATCATCTTCGCACTCGCCGCCTGCGCCGGACTCTGCCTCCTGTTCCCCATCGCCGCTCCCCTGTTCCTCTCACTCTTCCTCGGCGTGGCCGTCCGCGAGGCCAACATCATCCCCTTCGTCAATCTCCTCACCGGCCCGATCCTCTACGGCTCCACCTTCTTCCTCGGCCTGATGCTCGGCGTCCTTTGCGAAGCCCACATCATCCTCGATCCCACCGTCCTCCTGCTCCTCGGCCTGGGCATCTTCGCCCTGCTGCTATCCGGCATCGGCGGCATCCTCGGCGGATACGTTCTCTACTTCTGGTACAAACGCCAGTACAACCCCGTCATCGGAATCGCCGGCGTCTCCTGCGTCCCCACCACCGCCAAAGTCGCGCAGAAAATCGTCCAGGCCGAAAACCCCGGTCAGATCATTCTCGCCGAAGCGCTCGGCGCCAATATCTCCGGTGTCATCACCAGCGCCATCATCTGCGGCTTGTATCTCACCGTCATCCCCCTGCTGACCAAACCCCACTGATGCGCCATGCCGCTTGCGGCTTAGCACGCCTTTGCTATTCCACTTCCCGTGCCATCCCCGTACAATGGGAAAAGTCTGATTGGTCCGGTGATGGAGAACCGCGAATGACGGATATGAGACAGACCTTGGCGTGCCTGCTGTTGGCTGGTGGAACACTGACAGGCGGCATCGGCATGACCGGATGCTCCGGCAATCAATCGCCAGGCGAGACGATCAGCGGATGGTTCGGCGACATGTCGCCGCCCACGCCGTCGGAAGCGGCGCGTGATGCGTTCAATCTGTATGATGCGGACAAACGCCGGCGGGCCGTCACGCTGCTGAGCAATGCTTCGTGGGGCGGCGAGGCCCCCTACCTGAAAACCTATCGCCTGTTGGTTGATGACCCCGATCCGACGGTGCGCGGCGCGGCCGTGGCGGCGCTGGGGCGGCACGGCACGGTCAACGATGTGCCGACGCTGACCCGTCTGCTCGTGAAAGACGATTCCAAAGTCGTGAGATGGGAAGCCGGCAAGGCCCTCCAGCGGTTGCACAGCGACGAGGCGATTTTGCCGCTGACTCAGGCGATGGGCAACGACAATGAAGTCGATGTGCGGATCGCATGCGCCAACGCGCTGGGGCAATATGCGGATCGCCGGTCGTTCGATGCGCTGGTGGCGGCGTTGAATGATGAAAGTTACGCCGTGACCGTCGAAGCCGCCGGTGCCCTGCACACGCTGACCGGACGTGATTTCGGACAGGACGGCGGCAAATGGTGGTACTGGGCCAAGGACACCCAGAATCTTTTCGCCGATCAGCAGACTTACTACTACCCGCAATATGACGGGCCGACTTCGACATGGAACCGACTGGCGTTCTGGGCACCGGACAAAAAAGAGGTGACGCCGGAACAGCCGCGCGTCACGGTCGATGCGCCGGCGACGATCACACACACCACGGTCACCCCGACACCATCGGCCCCCCCGCTTGAGCGGGCGGGGAGTCCCGCGCCGACGCCGGCATCCACCGCGCCTGTCAACGAAACCTCCGTCCCCCCCCCACCGCCGCCTGCGACAATCCCGGTTCCGACTCCCACGCCGGTGCAGCCGCCCGCCGAAAAACCCGCCGAATCGGCGAAACCTCTCGAACAGCCCGCGCCGGCCCAGCCCCCCGCCACTGCCGAACAGCCCGCGCCGGCGCAATCGTCTGCCGCCGCTGAAAAACCCGCCGAGCCGCAACCCCCGGCCCCTGCGACCGCCACCGAGCAACCCGCCCAACCCCCGGAAGCCCCGGAAGCCGCGGAAGCCCCGGAAGCCGTGAATCCCCCCGAAGCCGCTCAGCCGCCCGCCAATCCCGACGCACCCCATCTGCCCCCGCCTCCGCAACCCAAGCCCCCCTACCAGCACAGATTGGGGGCTGGCGGATAACACGATGGGGGATGTGTGATTTCGGATTGGCGATTTGTGATTCAACACACGTCACGATCCGCCTCTTCCAAAATCACAAATCCAAAATCCAAAATCACCAATATCGGAGTCGTCATGCGCGCCCTGCTCTTCGACGGCAAGCAACTTCAATTCAATCCACGACGCGACGACCCCCAACTCGCGCCGGGCGAAGCCGTCATCCGCCCCCTGCTGGCCGGCATCTGTTCCACCGACATCGAAATCTGTCGCGGCTACATGAACCACACCGGCGTACTCGGTCACGAATTCGTCGGCGTCGTCGAGCAGGTTCACGCCGACTGCGATGACAAATCCAAAAAACTCGTCGGCTCCCGCGTCGTCGGCTCCATCAACTGCGTCTGCGGCCGGTGCGACTTATGCAAACGCGGCCTGTCCTCGCATTGCCGCCATCGCACCGTGCTCGGCATCGCCGGACGCGACGGCTGCTTCGCCGATCATTTCACACTGCCCGTGAGGAATCTGATCGGCGTGCCCGATGCGATTGAAAACGAACAGGCCGTGTTCGTTGAGCCGCTCGCCGCCGCGTGTCAGTTGCTTCAACAACTGCACGTCGAAGGCCGGCCTTTCATCACCGTACTCGGCGACGGACGACTCGGACTGCTGGTCGCGCAGGTGCTGACCACGCTGAACGCCAACGTGCGCGTCGTCGGCAAGCATCCCGAAAAACTCGCACGCTGCGACAAATGGGGCATCAAACATCGTCTGCTGGCCGACAACACGCCCCGCGCCGACCAGGACATCGTCGTCGATTGCACCGGCAGCGCGTCGGGCCTGAAACTGGCCATGCAAATGGTCCGGCCCCGCGGCAAGATCGTCCTCAAAACCACCGTCGTCGACCAGGCGGGCGTCGATCTGTCGCCGCTGGTCATCAACGAAATCGAACTGATCGGCAGCCGCTGCGGCCCCTTCCCGCACGCCCTGTCCATGCTCGCCGAGGGCCGCGTCGATGTCACCTCGCTCATCAGCCGCCGCATCAAAATCGAGCAAGGCGTTGAAGCCCTGTCGCTCGCCCGGCAGCCCGACGTGCTGAAAGTGCTGCTGGAGTTCTAAGCCATCATTCGAGCTTCGTCATTCGTCATTTCACCTACCCCAGCATCGGCATCACATCGTGTTGGAAAATCTCTTGCAGCAGGTCGCTGGTCAGGCCGTCCGGCGAATCATGGTAATGGATCGTGCGGCTGAGCACCGCGACTTTGCCGCACGTTCCGGCCACCGCCCGCAGATCGTGGCTCACCACCAGCACCGTCAGCGCCAGTGATTCGTGCAGTTTGTGAATCAGCTCGGCGAAGCGGCGCTGGCCGGCGACATCGACGCCGACCGTCGGTTCATCCAGCAGCAGGATCGACGGGCGCGGCGCCAGCGCGCGGGCGATCAGCGCACGCTGTTGTTGCCCGCCGGACAATTGCGCGATCGGGCGGTCGGCCAGTTCCGTCAGGTCCAACTGTTCGAGCAGTTGTTCGACGTGATCCTTGTCGTCTTTCGAGTAGCGGCGAAACAGGCCCGTTTTGCCGATCAACCCCATGCGGACGACCTGTCGCACGCTGAACGGAAATCGCGGCTCGAAGGTGGCTTTTTGCGCGACATAGCCCACGATGTCGCCCCGCCGGCACACTTCGCGCGGGGGCAGCCCCATGATGTGGACGTTGCCGGTGAAGTCGGTGAGCAGGCCGAGAATGATTTTGAGGAGCGTGGTTTTGCCCCCGCCGTTGGGTCCGATGATGCCGAGGTTGCAACCGCGTTCGACGTGCAGGGTGACATCGCGCAGCGCCTCGACGTTGCCGTAGCGGTAGGCCACGGTATCCAGGCAGATGGCATCGGTGGACGCGCGGTGTTCGCCGAGCGGTCCATGGTGACAGACGTGCTGGCCGGGGGTGTGCGTGTGGTCGTGGGAGGTCATGCGGGGCTGGCCTCCCCAATGACGAATGTCGAATGACGAATGACGAAAGAATGACGAATGTCCAATGACGAAACAAGATGACGTCCGACGCGCGCCTGACGACATTCGTCATTCGTCATTGGGCATTCATTCGTCATTCGACATTCGTCATTCGTCATTTTGAACTGAGTCCTTCCACCAGCGTCCGCAGATTGTACCGCATCATTTTCTGATAGGTGTCGCGTTCGGCCAGATGCGGGTCGCCCAGCGGGTCGAGCGTCATGACCCGGATGTGCGTTTCGTCGGCCAGGGTGTTGGCCGCGTCGGGTGAAAACTGCGGCTCGGCGAACACCACCTTCAACTGATACCGATTCACCGCGTTCACCACTTGTTCGATCCGGTCGGACGACACCCCGCCGGGCGTTTGGATCGGCATCAGCGTCGCCGCCACCGTCAACCCATAGCGCTGCGCCATGCGGTTGAACGCATCGTGAAACGTCACAAGCTGTTTCGTCGGAATCTTCGTCAACTGATCGCGGAAATCGGCATCCAGTTGCCTGATGTCCGCCAGCAGCTTCGTCAGATTCGCTTCGATGATCGCTTTGTGATCGGGCAGTGCTTTTTCCAGTTCCGCCGCGAGTTTCGGCAGCATTTGTTCCACCAGCACCGGGTCCATCCACAGATGGGAATTGACGCCGATCTGCACAGCCGCCTCTGCCGTGTGCGTTTCATGTTCATCTTCATCATGGGTCGCCGCGTGATCCCCGGCGATGCCCGCCGCGTCGGCGAATACGAACATCGGCAAATCCTTGCGCCCCGTCGCCTTCGCCGCGTTCCACGCCCAGTGGTCCAGCCCCAACCCCACCGCCACCAGCAACTTCGCCTCCGCCAGATTCCGCATCTGTTGAGCCGTGGGCTCGAAACTGTGCGGGCTGAGGCCCGGCGGCAACAAACACGCCACCGTCACATCATCGCCCACCAGTTGTCGTGTCAGACTCGCCATCGGCCAGATCGTCGCCGCGACCGTCGGCTGATTCGGTTTCGCGTCATCATGCCCGCAACCCGCCGGCCCGACGCAAGCGGCAACCATCAGTCCGGTCCACGCTAAAGATCGAAGTATGTTCATAACGATGCTACGCCCGTTGTTGATAATTGGTTCTCAACAATACCCGAATGCGCCGCCGGGGCAAATCCGTGACAGCGTTCAAGGGCAGCCGGGGTCGGGCCCGGCCCGGCTCGCCGCGCCGCCATCGTCGGTTGGCACCCCCATCGGAAGGTGGTTCGGGGACACTTCCGGGGACACTTCCGGGGGGCAATGAAAAAGCGAGGTTTCTGTCAGGAAACCTCGCAAGATCAAATGGAGCGGATGAGAGTCGAACTCACGACCTCGGCAGTGCGATTGCCGCGCTCTCCCAACTGAGCTACCGCCCCAGGGAAGAACGATCAGTTTACGCCGCCGCGAGCCGACCGGCAAGTGATGTTCAATGTTGTGTGCAACGGTAGTGTTTTGTTCCAGCGGGCGTTCTGGCCGTGTGGTTCAGGAAGCGATCAGGTAGTTCCACAGCCCGGCGGTCAGGAGGGCGGCCTGGTCGTCGAACTCGCCGATGCGGTTGCGTGGCGACCGGGTCATCACGCCGTAGCGTTTGATCCCGCCGATGGCGTGCTCCACGGGGATCATGAATCGTTCCTTGATCTGGCCGGCAGCGTCATCTGCGGGCGAAGACTGAATCAAGGGTTCCTTTAGGTGCTCTAAATGTTGTCCTTTTCTTCGGGCTTCCGCGAGCGTTGTGGGTGTGAAAATGTTGTGATTGACCGGACCACCCCCGGACCACCCCCGGACCACCC
>JBAYVY010000052.1:0-13633 GCA_041674345.1 Phycisphaeraceae bacterium
AGCACCGGCACCGGCGCATCGGGGCTGAGCCGCTCGGCGTTGCCGTACAGATAGCGGTCCAGCATATAGTCGCCCACGACCATCACATGTCGGGTCCGCCAGCCGTCGATCAGTCGAATCAGTTCGTTCATCGCACCACCTGTCGGAGCAGGGCGTTCAGTGCCTCATCGCCGTCGCGCCATTGCAGTTCGAGCACCGCGCGCCAGATCGGTTGATCCATCGGTGACGATTGTATCCATTGTCGCAGTTTCACCCAATCCTTCTCGGTGGTCACGAACGCATCGGGGTTCAGCCGCTTGCCGGCTTCGCGGAGCCGTTGCAACGTCGCATCGTCATAAACCATATGATCCGCCAGCGCGATCGTCTCCACCACATTCAATCGTTTCCCCGCCTCGGTAAAAAACGCATCAGGCCGGCCGATCCCCGCGAATGCGATCACCCGCCGCGACGTTTCCGCCCGCACCGGTTGATCGCGTTCATCCACCACCGCCGCCCAACGATGCGACACATGCCCCAGCGGCAACTTCCCGTGATACCGCGCGATCCGCTCATCCAGTGCCGCGTCACCCGCATCGCACTTGGTCACGATCACCGCCGATGCCCGTTTCAAAACTTCCGGGGGTTCACGCAACAGGCCGCGCGGCAGCAAATGGTCGTAACCAAACGGACACGTCGCATCCACCAGCACAATGTCAATGTCCCGCGCGATCCGCCGATGCTGAAATCCATCGTCCAGCACGATCACATTCACCCCCGCCCCCGGAAGTTTTTCTTCTTGTGTGACAGGCAAGCCGGGGCAGAACGAGTCCGTTCCGGGGGCGAGCGCCGCCTCGGGTTTTTTCGGTGCCACGAACCTCATCCCCATCGCCTTCGCCCCCGCCACGCGATCTCCATTCACGATCACCGGCACGCCCGGCAACTTCAACTTCATCAGCATCGCTTCGTCGCTGAACCCCTCGCTATCCGCCTTGTATCCCCGCGTCAGCACCGCCGGCGTCGCGCCCAGCTTTTGCAACCTGCTCACCACCTCCATCACCATCGGCGTCTTGCCCGTGCCCCCCGTCGTGATGTTTCCCACGCTCACCACCGGAACATGCGCCCGATGCTGTTTCCGCCAGCCCCGATCAAACATCGCATTGCGACATCGCACCACCAGGTCGTACACCGGCTCCGCCGCGCCCGCCGCCGATCGAAACAACGCCGCACGGGACGAACGGTCCAGGCCGCTCATCATCGCATGAAGGTTGGTCGGGTCGCTTTGACTCACGCGATAATCGCCTGGGGTGCGAAGCTCGTCAGATGTTCAATCAGCATCTTCATCGGCAGGCCCACCACCGTCGTCGGGTCGCCCCGCACCGTGAAACGCCAGCGATCCGACAATTCCGCCAGATTATACCCCCCCGCCTTCCCACGCCACTGTTCGCTGTCCAGATACGACCCGATTTCATCGGCGATCAGCGGTTCGATATGCACCACCGCCTCATCGGTGAAAATATCGCGGCGATGCGTCATCGCGTCATACAACGCCACCGCGCTGATCGCACGATGCTCCTGTCCGATCACCAGTGACAACATCCGCGCCGCGTCCTTCCGATCCGCCGGCTTGCCCAGCCGATGCTCCCCCACCGCCAGCACCGTGTCGCATCCGATCACAATGCCGGACGACAGATGATCCGCCACGCTCGCCGCCTTCAAATACGCCAGCGCCTCCGCCGCCCGTCGCGGGTTCACCCTGCCCAGCGTCACCAGCGAATCATCGAACGGCGGCGTCATCTGCTCGAACCCCCAACCCCGATCCCGCAACAACGCCGCCCGACGCGGCGAACCGCTCGCCAGATAAAGTTTCATCGACATGAGCGTGATCCTTCCAATTACCCCACCTTCAACGCCTGTATCGTGATCGCAACCGTCGATCCTTCCGCCGCGGTGAACAACTCCGTATCCGCCGCGTGCCGGCCCCATTTCACCATCACGAATCCGATCGGCTTGGCCGACCGCAGCGGCGATAGCGTCGAACTCGTCACCACCCCCACCACTTTCCCATCCGGCGGGCGATTGTCCAACACCTCCGCGCCCGACACCGGTAACGCATCGGTCCGCCCCGTGAATCCCACCAATATCTTCGACGGATGACCCAGCGATTCCATCCGCGCCACAATCTCCTGCCCCCGGTAACAACCCTTCGTGAACGAACAAAACGCCTTCACCCTCCCCGTCTCATGCGGCAGTGAATCCGGCCCGAAATCCACATGAAACAACACCATCCCCCCCTCGATCCGCGCCATGTTGAACGCCAGCCAACCCAACGGCATCACACCCGACTCCCGCGCCCTCGTCCACACGCCGCCCGCGGCTTCGCGCTCCACCCAAACTCCCACCCCCGAAACCCCCGGAATCCCCGCCCCCCCCGGAATCCCCGAAGCCCCGCACACATCCTGCTCGATCCTGATCGCATCATTCAACCCCAACTGCGCGATCACCTCATGCGCCTTCGGGCCATGCACCGCGAACCCGTGATGCGTCTGTGTCATATCCGTGATTCGCACATCCTCGCCGAACAGCATTTTCTCCAGCTCGGCGACAATCGACGCGGCATCCGTCGAATCGGTTTCGATCAACGTGCGGTCGGCTTCCTGCCTGACCAGCAGGTCGGCCATGATGCGTCCCTTGGCGGTCAGCATGAATTGTCGTTGCGTCTGTCCGGGTTTCATGCCGCGCACATCGTGCGTCAGCAGCCGGTGCAGAAAGTCCGTGCGATCCGCTCCGCGCAGTTCGATCAGTCCCCGGTGCGGGCAATCCATGATCGCGGCTTTTTTTCGTAACGCCCCGTATTCCACTTCGACCGATTCATGCACCGCCGCGATGGCGATGTGTTCGCCGAAGCCCATCATCTGGGCGTCATCTTGTTCCAGTTGCGACAGCAGCGGGGTCGGGTATGCCATGCCGCTCACGTTAGACGCATCGATCGGGCAGGGCAAACGCATCTAAATCGGTCGATCAGCCATAGCGTTCAGAAAACAAGGATCGGATCGCGGAACGGCCACGGAGTGAATTTCGTTCACCGGTCCTGCTGGCCAAAAAACGCGGATAAAAATTTAGATGCGTTTGCCCTGATCGGTCGGGGCGGTCAACGCGACCGATGTTGCCCCGACGGTCGGCGCGGATATAATATGACCCGCGTTCTGATCCGTGTTCCGGTCGATTTTTTCACTCGTTTAACGGGGTTCCCGCCATGTCGCAATTCAACCAGCATCCCGACAACAATCCTTACGCCTACCGAGGCCCCGCCGCGCAGGCCCCGGTCGCCAGTCGGGCCGAGTTCATCCGTAAAACCTATTTTCATCTCGCCGGCGCGATTCTCGCCTTCGTCCTGGTCGAGGCCGCGGTGTTCCAATTCGTCGATGTCGAACGCCTCACCAGCACCATGCTCACCGGTCGTCTGGGCTGGCTGGTCGTGCTCGGCCTGTTCATGGGCGTCTCCTGGGTCGCCAACCAGTGGGCCTCCAGCGACACCAGCAAGCCCATGCAATACCTCGGCCTGTCGCTCTACGTCGTCGCCCAAGCCATCATCTTCGTTCCCATGCTCTTCATCGCTTCCCGGCTGAGCGACCCCGACATCATCCCCACCGCCGCGCTGCTGACGATGATGGTCTTCCTCGGACTGACCGCCGTCGCCTTTGTCACACGCGCCGACTTTTCCTTCCTGCGCGGCATCCTCATGATCGCCGGATTCGCCGCGATCGGCACCATCGTCGCCGCCGCGATCTTCGGCTTCACCCTCGGCATCCTCTTCACCTCCCTGATGATCGTCTTCGCCGGCGGCTACATCCTTTACGACACCTCCAACGTCCTCCACCACTACCGCACCGACCAACACGTCGCCGCGTCCCTCGCCCTTTTCGCCTCGGTCGCGCTGCTGTTCTGGTACGTCCTGCGTTTGCTGATGTCCCTCAACCGCCGCTGATTTCCCGGCGCAACATCATTCGGACTTGCTTCAACGCCTTCAACTTCCGGGGGTCACCACGCCCACCGTCAGCAGCAGGTTCGCGTAAATCCGCTGCTCGCCGGTGGCGACGGTCATCGCCACGTTCGGCTGCGCCGCCGTTTCGTAAAACTTGAAGCGTTCGATCTGTTCCAGTTCCCCGGCATATCCCGCGCCTCGCAATATCGCCAGGTAATCCGCCCAGATGTCCGGGTCGCCCTTCATCGCATATGGCCCGCTCTTGAGCGTTTGCATCACCGCCGCCGCTTCGACCGGTATCGCCGTCACCAGCGCCTTCAGCACGTCCGTGCCGCTGACCAGTCCCGGCGAAAGATTCAAACTCACCATTTCCGTGTTCGGCCCCAGCGTCGTCGCAAACGGATAATTCCCATCCGCGATCAATATCCGCGATCCGTGGCCGCACCGGCCCAGCACTCGCAAAATATCGGGGTGAATCAACGTGCCCTTCAACATGATTGGCTCCTTTGCCGGCCATGATACCGCAAATCCAATGAAGAATGACGCAGGCAATGACCATTGGTGTTTTTGGTTTTTTTCGTGTCCGGGGCTTTACCTTCCGCCTCATCCGATTTATATGTAGTGTTTTCAGAAACTCCTTCCTAACAGGGATTCATCATGTCCAACTACACACTGCCCGCGTTGCACAAACCCGCCAAGGTCTCCAAAAAGCAGGTGCTGCTCGTCGCCAACGGCGATCTGCGAATCACCGCCAACCAGAACTGCTGGGCCACCCAGCAGGAAATGGAAACCCAGCTCGCCGCCGCCGTCGCACAGTGCGGCTACGAACTGGTCCGCGCCCATCCCTACAAGGAATCCGAAAAGCACGGCTTCATCGGCTCCCAGAAAGAAGGCATGTGCGTCTTCGCCGGCATCGACCCCGACGCCAAACTCATCGTCGCCGAGGCCGTGTGGCAATACTCCCATCACCTGTTGCACGGCTTGGTCAGCCACCGCGGTCCCATCTGCACCGTCGCCAACTGGTCCGGCACCTGGCCCGGTCTGGTCGGCATGCTCAACCTCAACGGCTCGCTCACCAAAGCCGGCGTGAAGTATTCATCCCTCTGGGGCGAAACCTTCAACTCCCCCGAGTTCCTCAAAAATCTTCAGACGTGGCTCGACACCGGCAAGGTCAAACACAAAACCGATCACGTCCATCACATCAAAAACGTCGCCATCGGCGCCAAGGAACGCAAACTCGGCGAAGCCCTCGCCAAACAACTCCAGCACAACAAGGCCATTCTCGGCGTCTTCGATGAGGGCTGCATGGGCATGTTCAACGCCATCATCCCCGATCACCTGCTCAATCCCACCGGCGTTTACAAGGAACGCCTCAGCCAGTCCTCGCTCTACTACGAATCCACGCAGGTCCATGACGCCGACGCACGACGCATTTTCCAGTGGTATCTCGACAAGGGCATGACCTTCCAGTTCGGCCCGAATGACGCGACCGACCTGACCGAATCGCAGGTGCTGGCGCAATGCCGCATGTACGCCGCGGCGCTGCGCATCGCCGATACATTCGGTTGCCACACCATCGGCATCCAGTATCAGCAGGGGTTGAAAGACCTGCTCCCGGCCAGCGATCTGGTCGAGGGTACGCTGAACAACACCGATCGTCCGCCGGTCTGGTCGCATGACGGATCGCGCGAGTTGTACGCCGGCGAACCGCTGCCGTGCTTCAATGAAGTTGATGAATGTGCCGGCCTCGACGGCCTGATGACCTACCGCGTTCACAAGGCGATGGGCCAACCCGTCGAAAACACACTGCACGATCTGCGCTGGGGCGACGCCGACGCCTCCGGAACGACCGATGAATACGTATGGGTCTTTGAAATCTCCGGCTCCATTCCGCCCGCGCATTTCGCACAGGGCTGGGCCGGGGCGATCGGCGAACGCCAGCCGACGATGTTCTTCCGCCTCGGCGGTTCGACGATCAAGGGCATCAGCAAGGCCGGCGAGATCATCTGGTCCCGCATCTATGTCGAAGACAACTGCCTCCATATGGACCTCGGTCGCGGCAAGGCGATCGACCTGCCCCTCGAAGAAAGCGAGCGGCGTTGGAAGCTGACGACCAGTCAGTGGCCGATCATGCATGCTGTGACCTACGGCGTGTCCCGCGATCAGATGATGGCGCAACACAAGTCGAACCACATCCAGGTGGTGTACGCCAACAGCGCCGCCGACGCCGACAAGGCCATGTTCGTCAAAGCCGCGATGGCCGAGACGATGGGCATGAAGGTCAACCTCTGCGGCACCAACGCCAAAGGCAAACCCTGGGCGAAATAGTTTTCCGCCGCTTGCGGCTTCGCGGTCGTGGGTTGTTCGTCAACTCCCGGCATCGCGAAGCCGCAAGCGGCAAAATCCGGGAATCAACCATGTCGCGCCCCATCGTGATCGCGTACCACCTCATCTGGACGTTGTACGGCTGGTGGTTACCCAATGATCCGCGCGGCAGTTCCTCGCACACGATCCGCTGTGACGTACTTGACGATCTGGGCGCATTGCATCACGGCCGCAAACGCATCCAACCGGCGTCGGCTGATATCCGCGCGTTTTACGAAACCGCCCAATCTCGTTTGACGCATGAATTGCTGACATTGAATCAAACACACGTCCGCGAAACCGCGAGCGTCTTTGCGCAGGTCATCGCCGCCGAGAAATACACCTGCTACGCGATGTGCATCATGCCCGATCACGTCCACGTCCTCATCCGCAAACACCGCGATCAGGCGGAACAGATGATTGCGAAACTTCAAAACGCCGGCCGCTTGCGGCTTCGCGATGCCGGAAGTTTCTTCCCCGCGAATTTTCCGCCGGATCACCCCGTCTGGGCCGGCCCCGGCTGGAAAGTCTTTCTCGATCACCCCGATGAACTCCATCGCACCATCACCTACATTGAACGCAATCCGCTGTCGCTGCGCCAACCCGTTCAGCAATGGCCTTGCATTACACCCTACAACAATTGGCCCCTGCATGAAGGGCACAGTTCCAACTCGCCATATGTGAAGGCGCTTCGCGCCGCGGGACGGTATCCGTAACTTCCGGGGGCCGCTCGCGGCTTCGCGGTCGTGGGTCATTCGTCAATCCCCCCTATCGCGGAACCGAAAAATCGCCGCACCTGTTCCCCCTGTTCCGTCTCGTAAATCTTCAACTGCTGTCGCAACTCGATCAATCGCAACTCCACATTCCCCGGCGTCAATCGCACCACATTCCCATCGCCCCGACCGGTCAATGTCGCCTCCAGCTTCGCGTCCCCCAGTTCCTTCGTGAAATGCGCCGTCTCCCAATACCACCGCATCCCCGCCCCAGGAACAGGCCCCGCCCCCGGAACAGGAACAGGCACCACTTCCGCATGCGCTCCCTCGCACCCCGCCCAATCCCACAACTCCGCGTGCCCTTCCGCCGCGATCTCACTCATCGTCCGCATCCATTGCGCATACCGTTCCCATGCGCCCGCCCGCGCCAATCGTTCCAACACCAGCGCATGATACGGCGGCGTCACCAGCACCAGCCGCGTGCCGCGCTCCCGGCACATCGCCGCCAATTCCTCCAACATCTTCACCGACTGTTCCGGCATCCGCTCCGCCAATTTCATCTCCACCGACAAGCCGCCGCGGAACATCGCTTCATGGTCGATCTTCACTTTTCCCGCTTCACGAATCAGCAGCCCGTCGCGCCGTTGCCGCCGATCCCTGTTCCTGATCGCCGAACTCAATACGTTCACCGCGTGGCTGGTCGCCTGTGTGCCCAGCAGCGTGCTCATGCGGTATTCCAACATGCTCATTGGGGGATTGAACGGCGAAGTCGGATGGTCCGCCCCCGTCGGTTCGTTCCGCCAGAACCGCTCGAAATCCACCATGACCACCAGCAGTTTCAGCCGGTTTTTCCGCAGCGCCAGTTTCGCCGCATCGACCGTTTCGATCCACGTCGCGCCGGACAGGCCCAGGTTGTACGTTTTCAATCCGCCCAGCGCCGGGTGGGCCGGGTCCAGCCCCACTTCCACGCGTGAATCACCGACGAACATCGCCTGCCGGTCGCCGCGCATGACCCATTCCGCTTTCGACGGGCGGTCGCCGTCTTTCCGCCGCCCCTGGTCGATGCGATTCCACGTCACCAGCCCGAACGCGCGATACGGATCACCCGTCACATTGAGCGCGGCGATCACCAGCCCGCCGATGATCGCCATCATCAGCAACGTCCTGACATATGCTCGGAAAATCCGCTGGTTCATAGCGCTCGCTAAAACTGGTAGTAAATGAACTCCTGCACGCGCGACAATTGCATCAGACACGCGATCAACGCCGCTCCCGTCGCCCAGGCCCACAACGGATGGGCCGACCATCGCAGCCGCCCCAGCAACGCCGGGCCGTCCCACGTCGGTCGCCGCCCCAGTGTCGGCCGGTATCGCCGCATGATCTGCTGTGAGTTGGGCATCACCCACACCACCGCCAGCAACACCGCCACTTCCGCCACCTGATCCGCCTTGATTTTCATCGCCGCCGCGTCCGCCGCCCCCCCCGCCATCGCCCGCAGCATTCGCCACGCCGCGTCGAATGATGTCGCCCGGAACACCACCCATGCCGCGACGACTCCGATGAACGTCGCCGCGCGTCCAGCCATCGCCCCGCCGCGCGACAGCGACCGATCATCCCCCCGCATCGCGCGCAGCGCATGGTTGCACATCAGGTACGCCCCGTGCAACGCGCCCCAGACCACGAACGTCCATCCCGCGCCGTGCCACAACCCGCCCAGCAGCATCGTCAGCATCAGATTGACGTATCGCCGCGCCTTGCCCCGCCGATTGCCCCCCAGCGGAATATACAGATAATCCCGCAGAAAACGGGACAGCGTGATGTGCCAGCGTTTCCAGAAATCAATCGGGCTGACCGCCTTGTACGGCGAATCAAAATTCACCGGCAGCCGGATGCCGAACATGCGGCCCAATCCGACGGCCATGTCCGAGTAACCCGAAAAATCGAAATACAGTTGCAGCGAATACGACAGCGCGCCCAGCCACGCCGCCGCGGTCGTCACGTCGTGACCCGCGCCGGCCTGCGCGAAAACCGGCCCGGCGATCGTCGCCAGTTCGTCGGCGATCAGCACTTTCTTCATCAGCCCCATCACGAACATCGTCAGGCCGACCGCCAGGTTTTCATGGGTGAGGGTGTGTTGGTGCGAACGCGAGAACTGCGGCAGCATCTCGCGGTGATGCACGATCGGCCCGGCGATCAACTGCGGGAAAAACGTCACGAACAAGCAGTAGTCGATGAAATGGTGTTCCCGGGTTTCGCCGCGGTGCGCATCGACCAGATACGCGATCTGTTGAAAGGTGAAAAACGAAATGCCCAGCGGCAGCATGACGTTTTGCCACGGTATGTGCGAGCCGGTCAGCGTTTGCACGGTGTCGATGAAGAAACCGCTGTATTTGTAGTAGCCCAGCAGCAACAGGTTCGCCGCGACGCCGGTGAACAGCACCGCTTTCCGCCCGACCGTCACCCGGCCCATCGTATAATTGAACGCCATCGACGCGCCGAGCAACAGCACATATTGCGGGTTCCACCAGCCGTAGTAGAACAGCGAACCGGCGGTCAGCCACGCCACCGCCCCGCGCCGTCCGAGCAGGCGGTCGATCACCGCGAAGCCCGCGAGCATCGCCGGCAGAAAAAAGAGCACGAAGACATAGGAGCTGAACAGCAAGCGGACGATCTCCAACCGATCCGGCAGGTGAACCCGTTACGCGCCGACGTTCAGCAGATGATATTCAAAAGCGTCGATCAGCGCCTGCCACGAGGCCTCGACGACGTTTTCGCTGACGCCGATGGTGGTGAAGTAGGTTTCGACGTTGCCGTCACCGTCGCGCACGCCGAAGTCGATGGTGACGCGCACCTTCGCGGCTGTTTCCGCGGTGGCGTTGACCACGCGCACCTTGTAATCGCGCAGGTGGATGTTGCGAAGCTGCGGATAGTGGGATTCGAGCGCTTTTCGCAGGGCCGCGTCCAGCACGTTGACCGGGCCGTCGCCCTCGGCGACATGGTGTTCCAGCGTGTCGTTGACGGTGAGTTTGACGATGCCCTCGGTGGTGGGGGCAAGCCCGTTGGCTTTGAGAATGACGCAGCGGTAGTGATCGAGCGTCCAGTAGTTTTTACGCCGGCCCAGTTCGGCGCGTACGAGCAGTTCAAAACTGGCGAGGGCGGCCTCGAACTGATAACCGGCGTTCTCCAAATCCTGCACTTTGTTGAGTACGCGGCGTTGCACTTCTTTGTTGTCGGAGATGTTGAATTTATTGCCGAGCATGGCTTGGACGTTGGACACGCCGGACAATTCGCTGACGAGGATTTGCCGGGAATTGCCGACGGATTCGGGTTCGACGTGTTCGTAGCTTCGGGCGAGTCGATTGACGGCGTGAACGTGCATACCGCCTTTGTGCGCGAAGGCGGATGAGCCGACGTAGGGCTGATTGTCGCGCAGATTGAGGTTGGCCAGTTCATAGATGTAGCGGCTGATTTCGGTGAGTTTGCGCACCGATTCGGGGCCGGCCAGACAGGTGACGTTCATTTTGAGGGCGAGGTTGGCGGCGACGGTGGTCAGATCGACGTTGCCGCAGCGTTCGCCGATGCCGTTGATGGTGCCCTGCACCTGCACCGCGCCCTGATCGACGGCGGCCAGGGCGTTGGCGACGGCGCAGCCGGTGTCGTTGTGGGTGTGGATGGCGAGTTTCACCGGATTGCCGAGTTCGGATTGCACTTGGGCGACGATGCGTGCGATGCGGTCGGGCAGGGAGCCGCCGTTGGTGTCGCACAGCACCAAGCGCGTCGCGCCGCCGGCCAGCGCGGCCCGCAGGGTTCGCATGGCGTAATCCATGTTGGCTTCATAACCATCGAAAAAATGCTCCGCGTCGTAAAACACTTCCCTGCCGCCGTCGGCTTGCGAACAGAACTCGACGGACTCTTGAATCATGTCGAGGTTTTCATCGCGGCTGATGCGGAGGACTTCATCGACGTGCAAGTCCCACGTTTTGCCGACGAGGGTGATGACGGGGGTTTGGGCGGCGACGAGGGATTTCATGCCGGTGTCCTCGGCGACTTTGACGCCCGCGCGTCGGGTCATGCCGAAGGCGCAGATTTTGGCGTGACGGAGATTGGCGGAGCGGATTTCGTTGAAGAAGGCGACGTCCTTGGGGTTGGACAGGGGGTATCCGCCCTCGATGAAATCGACGCCGAGCGAGTCGAGGTGGCGGGCGATTTTGAGTTTGTCGATGAGCGAGAAGCTGACGCCGGCCCCCTGGGTTCCGTCGCGGAGTGTGGTGTCGTAGATTTCGACGCGGCGTTGGGGTTGTGCGGTGTTCATGGGACGTTCCTCTTGTGGGAAGATTCACCACGGAGAACACGGAGGACACGGAGAATACGAAATCAAAATGATTGTCCGGCTCTGTCTTGCCTCTGTGATCTCCGTGTTCTCCGTGGTGAAAACATCTTCAACGAAAAAAGGCCCCGCCAACCGGCGGGGCCTTGGGATTCGCGTGTACGATCGCCAGACCTACCGGTGTCGGAGGTTTCCAATAATAATGGTGATGGTCATGGTCATGGTACGGGCGTTCATATTGCAAACATTGTACCGGGGCGGGGGATCAAGGCAAATGACGTTTTTGATATGATCGGCGACATGGCTTTGACATTGCACATCGAGATGATTCCGCTGGGAGCGTGGCAGACGAATTGTTATGTGGCACACGTCGGGGGAGGACCGGGCATCGTGAAGCCGCGAGCGGCCTGGATCATCGACGCGGGTTATGAACCGGGGCCGATGCTGCGATACATTCGCAAACATGAACTGGTGGTGGAAAAGATCCTGTTGACCCACGCGCACCTCGATCACATCGGCGGGCTGGCGGAAGTGCATGAGCAACTTCCGGGGGCGCCGATTTTGATTCACGAAGCCGAGCGCGATTTTCTGACCGACCCGATGCTGAATCTGTCCGCGATGTGCCCCCCGCAGGTGATCGCGCCGAATGCGACGGGTTTTTTGCATCACGGCGACGTGCTGGAACTCGACGGGCTGAAGTTCCAGGTGCGCCACACGCCCGGCCACAGCCCCGGCGGCATCACGCTGTATCAGCCCGACAATCACATCGCGCTGGTCGGCGACACGTTGTTCGCCGGTTCGATCGGACGACACGACTTTCCCACCAGCGACCCCCGGAAGTTGTTCGCGTCCATCGCCGAACAACTGCTGACGCTGCCCGATGATGTGAAGGTCTATCCCGGTCACGGCCCGGCGACGACCATCGGCGAAGAACGGACCACGAACCCGTTTCTGTGAATGTCGGATGTCGGATGTGGAATGTCGGATGTAAAGAAATGCCGTGTTGCCGGGTTCTTCACATCCGACATTTGACATCCCACATCCGACATCATTCCCTCTCGATCGTCACAATCAGATTCTGTTTGCTCAACTGAAGGTAATACAACTCCGCCAATTCCCGGTGCGCGAACATCAGCACCGCCGTGCCCTTGTGATGCGTTTCCAACACCCGGCGGATCACCGCATACCGCGACATCGGCAGCGACGAGGCGATCAAATCAATCATCTCCATCGGCTCATGCACTTCGTCATCGTGCAGCACGATCCGCCAGCGCGGCAATCGCTCCACACGCTGATGCACCGCCCCCGGACGCGCCCCCGCCCCCGGCTGCGCCCCCGGACGCGGCAACGATCCCGCGCTGTCTCCGTCCGGTCGATGTGGTTGCGGTTCATTCATCTTTCAAACCCTCTGAAAAAGCGTGTGAGACAGGAGACAGGAAAAATGATATTCGGCGCACCGTGGGTTCTTACTCCTGACTCCTGTCTCCTGACTTCTTCTTTCTTATTCCTGAATCGTAATCCACGGCGGCGGGGTTGCAAGGGAAAAACGTGCATTTTTAGCAGGGTGTTTGCGGATCAGGTCGGTTGGTGATTATTCTGACGAATATGACGGACCCCGATCTTGCCGAGTTTGACCAGATTCACCCCGCCGTGGGACGCCTTCGTGAGCAGATTCATCGTCTGGTCATCGGGCAGGATGTCGCCGTTGAACACCTGACCGCCGCGATGCTGGTCGGCGGGCACGTGCTGTTGATCGGCGTGCCGGGACTGGCCAAGACGATGCTGGTGCGAGCGACGGCGGGCGCGTTGGGCTGGCGGTTCAGTCGCATCCAGTTCACGCCGGACCTGATGCCCAGCGATGTGATCGGCACGGACCTGATTCAGGAAAACGCGGCGACGGGGCATCGGGAACTGCGTTTCGCGCCGGGGCCGGTGTTCACGAATCTGTTACTGGCCGATGAGATCAACCGCACCCCGCCGCGGACGCAGGCGGCGTTGCTGGAGGCGATGGCGGAGCGACAGGTGACAGCGGGCGGTCGCACGATGATGCTCGATGAGCCGTTCGTCGTCGTGGCGACGCAGAATCCGATTGAGCAGGAGGGGACGTATCCGTTGCCGGAGGCGCAGCTGGATCGGTTCATGTTTTCGATCACGATGCAATATCCGCCCCCGGAAGACGAGCGGCGGATTGTCAGTGAAGTCGAACCGGACGGCAGGGCGGCGATGAAGGTGGACCCGGTGTTGCGCGCCGATGAAGCGGTGCGGATG